>JAFUWM010000375.1 GCA_017483425.1 Lachnospiraceae bacterium
CGCGTCCTGTGTGCTCTGCAGGAGCGTATCAAGCGAAAGCTCTTCTGCCTCCTCTTCCTCGGCCTTTCTCTCCGCTCTCATGGATCTTATCACGACGAAAGCGAGAAGTCCGAGTATCAGTATGATGAGGACGATTATAAAGATATTTGTAGGTGATACGAGTCCTCCCTCCGAAGGTACAAATACCGGCTCGTCATAAGCCACTATCTGTATGTTCGCAAGCGGGATTCCCGTAGCAGCCGCCACAACGTTATATACGTCCTCGTCAACCTCGGTCTTGGTTCTCTCGGAGTTCGCTATACGGAATTCATCAAAGGTCGTTCCGTCGAGAGCCCCCGAAGCCTGCATATCCTCTTCATTATACACCACATAGTGGATAGCTGTAATCCCTATGGAGGAAGTCGCGTAATTTATCGCTCCGCCCTCTTTCTCGGTATCGGTGATCTTTTCATTCGGCAGATAGCTCCTGCTTGTCTCGTCAGTCTGTGATGATGAATAAGCGGAATCCTGGAATTCATAGGTTATCTCGGCATTTGTATCCGTACCCGGAATGTCGCCGTTTGAATTCTCGGTAGTCTGTGAATATGTATCCTCCTGTGAGAGTACGCCCTGATCCTGTCCCTCGGCAGGGGTATAGGTGTGCTCGGTAGACTTTATTATATCCCAGTTAAGGTCGAGATTCGGTACTACCTGTACGTTATCGTAGATCTTGGCGCCTACTAAGGCGTCGTTTATCTCATTCCGAACCAGATTATTGTACTGGGTCTTGTATGAAAGCCTGCTTGAAGCGCTTCCGGTTGAGGAGTTTTCGTCCTGTCCGGAGTATAGCATATTGCCGGCAGTATCCATGATAACGACATTAGCCGTCGTATCATTACCAAGCTCTGTGGCTACAAATCGCGCGATATCCGCCGCCTGATCCTGCGTCATATCCTCGGGATTCTCAAGCTCCAGCATTACGGATGCGTAGCTTTCCTTTTCCTTGGAGAGCAGTGTCCCGTTGTTTTCGGGCACATTGATATTTACAATGGCGCGCTTTACATTGTCCATATTACCAAGAGCCGACTGGAACTTCTGCTCCATGAACTCCTGATATTTCTTGGTCTTATCGGACTCCGTGGACGAGAATCCGCCCTCAAACACGCTGTCTATCGAGTATTCCGCGGCGGGATAGTTATTTGCGCCAAGCAGTATGACCGCATCGGTATACTGCTCCTCAAGCACAGATATGGTCAGTCCGTCCTGACTTGTCTCGTACGTGATATTATTTTCATCAAGAACCGCCGTGACTTCACTGGTTTCTTTCGTGGTGTCGCTGATATAAAGCGTCTTGTAATGAGGCTGCGTGAGTATGGCAACAACAATGACTATAAGAACAAGCACACCAACAGCGGCAGATATTATCATAGTCTTCTGCCTTGCCGTGAACCTGTTCCACCAGTCGAGGAATCTTTGCAGTAATGCCCTTAATCTCTCCTGTAAATTAGCCATATCCGGTCCCCTCTAAAAACTAGATCTGCATCTGAATTATTTCCTTGTAGGATTCAAGGAAACGGTCACGGAGCGCTACCGTATACTGCAGCGCGGTCTGCGCCTTTGACTGTGCGACCGCAAGATCATGGGTGTTTTCCG
>JAFUWM010000031.1 GCA_017483425.1 Lachnospiraceae bacterium
ATTATTACAACTACTATTTTTTTGATGAGTATTTTTGTCTTCTATTTATGATAAAGGAATGGTCTTGCCGGGGATTCAAACGAAACCAATATCGTATAGTTCCGGTATGTGAGCAGCGCCGTAAGGAAAAGCAAGCTTTACGAGAAAGGGGTTTGATATAAGTTTTAGTTCCACGGACATTTAATCCCGATTCTGTACCAGCATCGTTTGTTTTCGACTCTCAAATATTAATTCTTTTGTAATAGTGTCAGATTTTCCATCCCATATTCGTTTTATAGGTGAAGGCCTTCAAGAAACAAACGGGGTGAAAGCTAATGCCGTATATGAACAGTCATAACGCAGACCGCCTTGTAAAGACTTATGCAGACATGATCTTAAGGATCAGCTATATGTATCTGAAGCAGACACAGGATGCTGAGGATATCTGCCAGGATGTATTTATGAAACTGCTTTCGGGAGACTATACATTCAAGAATCCCGATCACGAAAAAGCATGGATCATCCGGACAACAATAAACGCCTGCAAAGACTATCTGCGCATATACTTTTGGAAACGAGCAACAGTGTTGGACGATGCCGGAGAAGTACCATCGCCAAAGGAACCTGAATCCGACCTGCTGGATCTTGTCATGGATCTGCCAAGGAATTACCGGATAAGTATCTATCTACACTATTATGAGGGGTATTCGGTAAGGGAGATTGCACAGAACCTGGGTAAATCTGAAAATACAGTTTCAGCATATCTTGTTCGTGGACGAAAGAAACTCAAAACTGTTCTTGAAAGCCGGAGCGAGCATCAATTATCAACCTTAACGGGAGGATCACACTATGTTTAATAAGATAGATGAGGATTTCTGCAGATCAATGGATTCGCTCCACTTTTCCCCTGAGGACAAGGATCGTATGGTCAACAGGATCCTGCAATACCAAAATCAAACAAAGAAAAGTGAGGGCGCAAATCGTCCAGCGGACGGTTGCTCTGCGCCGACCGAAATGAAAGGAAGAATGACAATGAAAAGATGGACTTTACCTAAAATAGCAGCTGTTGTTGCAACATGTATTATAGCCACAGGCGGAACTGTATTCGCTGCATCAAAGATCGTTATGTATACATCATCATCCAACAGTAACTACGACTACACTTCTATAGCAGATATGAATACCGCCACATCAGACCTTCAGAAAAAAATGGATGTGACCATGCCGGAGTTTCCGGATTCCTTAGGCGGCGATTATGTTTTTGACGGTGGGAATACCGTAAATGTCAGAGGAAAGGACGAAGCCGGCAATACTATTGGTAAGTGGGATGATCTTCGTGCTGTATATAAAAACGCAGACGGTGGTGTTGTAAATCTTAACTTGTCATACAACTTATCGGATGATGAGGATCGTACTCCTACAGAAACTCGCACTATAGATGGCATTACCGTCGCATTCAATTACGATGAATATCTCATTCTTCCCAATGAAGATGAGCCTCTTGACGCATCAATACAGGAACGCATGGAGAATGATGATCACTTTTTCGTAAGCTACGGAGGCGATAAAGAAACCTTCTTCTTCAGTGGTGCTTCTTTCGTAAAGGACGGTGTGCGCTATCTCATCTTCACAGAAGATAATGTTTCCGCTGATGATCTGTTCTCCATGGCAGAAGAACTGATTACAAGGTAGTATTTTCTAAAGCTTTATAGAACCATTATCGGGAGTGCCTATACGACACTCCCGATATCAATTAAAGATTTAGAAATTTACTCCGCTTTACTATTTCTATGCTAAGGATTTCAGCAAGCTGCTCCTGAGTAAGACCTTTTTCTTTACGTAACTCTTTAAGAAAGTTCCCGATTTTCTGCATGTTCATTTTTTGCCACCTCCTTTCACCCTCAGAGTATCATTTTATGAGAAATAATAACACGACACAAAGTGAGAAATGCCAAATTTATTTGATTAGACATAAATGTCTGGTATCTTTATATGATAAAAACTTTGACATGGTAGCTCCTTTCCAGCTGCCAGAAATCAAAGCATAACAAAGAGGAGACCATCTTTCCAGACAGTCTCATGTGTTTGTAAGAGAGAATCCATACCCCTCTCTTACACCTATATCTATCAACTTATACTAATCATCCGAGATACTCGGTATGGAATCTCGGATTACAATTGAGAACGATTCTTGACGGAATACTACTTATTTGATAATCTAGCAGTAGGATATCCCACTTTGGGAGGAGGTGCTTTATGTCAGTTGCAGCATTAAGAGAATATGACGCGAAAACAGACACTAAGAAAAGGGTTACGTTGCGAGGCAAAGCATATGATTACTATCATGTGACAGAGTTTGAAGATGGTAGGATAGAGCTGGAACCTCGAGTACTTTCCCGTCCTTTTGAAATTTCTAAAAACACACTTTCCATGATAGATAGCGCTGCGGAAAACTTCAAAAAGGGAATTGTATCTGATCCGATAGACCTTTCGGAGTTTGAGGATTAAAGCGTATGTTTCAGATTACAATGGGCGTTCCGGAAATGGATACTTTTTGGACAGAGTTAAAGAAAAAAGTTCGAGATGGAAACGCTACAAAGAGAGAACAACAATTATTTAAGAAATTGGGAAAGACCTTTAATCATTTGGCACACGATCCGAGTTATCCGGGATTGCAATCTCATGAAATTACAGAGCTGTCTGACAGGGTAGGTTTTCGTGTTTGGCAATCGTACATGGAAAATAATACACCTGCAGCCGGACGCATATATTGGGCATATGGGCCGAACAAGGGACAAATAACCATTATGGGGGTTGAGCCGCATCCAAATGATAAATCAAATGCTTACACTAAAATTAGGCTGTCTATGCCCTGAATAGTACTGTATACCTACAGCTGCTTATATCTTCAGTGATCCTTATAGAATTGAACGGTCAGAAAACGGAAAAGGTTAGAATTTAGGAGTATTATTATTTACACTACAAATAATATAAAACCCGCAAGGCATTGATGTATAAGCCTTGCGGGTGAGTCGAGGCGACGGGATTCGAACCCACGGCCTCTGCGTCCCGAACGCAGCGCTCTACCAAACTGAGCCACGCCTCGAAATAACTGAAAAATAAGCACCAACCCCATGGCTCAATGTCCACAGAACCAGTGCTTAGTGCGCCTCCGGGGACTCGAACCCCGAACACCCTGATTAAGAGTCAGGTGCTCTACCAGCTGAGCTAGAAGCGCATAAAACCGCGTAAACTTAAACGCAAGTGAGATTTTACTATAATATTCATTTAGATGCAAGTTTTTTTTCGACGGATTCTATAACCGGATATCTGAAAAATTTATATATCCCGAGTTAAAAACTATATATTGTATTTAAATAAAAATGAAATACATCATATAGTAATATATCAAAACATCTTTTTTTATTGCATGCTTCAACCTTCAATCAAAGAGCAGTATTTCTGATAAGCGGGCAGTATCCGAAGCATCTTTTATCAACTACTGGTTACGTATTTAAATCTTAGGATTCCTCACGTTATCTGGAATATGATAAATATCCGACGGATCTATAACATCTTTTTTCTTTTGATATAACCCGATGTAATACTCTGCCATCTCCCTTTCAGATTCCGTCAGGCTTTTGACGGCATCTATTATCTGCCTGCTGCCGTACTTCATTGCCCCCATGCCTATATCCGAAAATCTGAAAAGCGGCCACCAGTGTGCATCAAAAAACCTGTAATCAAAATGTACAGGATCTTCAATGAAGCTGTTTAAGTTGTCATTGATTTTACTCTCCTGAATGAAATTACCCACAGTTTGCTTGTAAAGATTCATTAAAAATACGGTGGACTCTGTGATTCCGTGTTTGTAAGTATTCATAGTACCTCCCCTCGTGACGGACGGATCTGTCCCGGTAAGAGAAACGCTGCTCTTGGATATGGAGATATTTTATAGTAAACTAATTACTACTGTTCAGTGCCGAACCACGCGCTTGCCGCGGGGTTACGGCTCAATAAACTTGACTTGCCGGCACGCCGCCTATCGACTTTAGTCGATTCTGCATGGCGGCGTGCATATTACAATTTAGCGCATTTGTGCGCTAAATTGTAACAAATCCTTATCCTTGTCAGTTTTTTTGACAAAACTATCATTCTGTCCGTTTACGGAAAAAGCTCCGTGGGTATAAAAAAACAATATGAATGAAAGAAAATATACAAAGGTACTTATAGAAACTGTAGTGGAAAGAGGGATCAAGGATGTTACAGATGATCCCAAGCGCTCGTTGAGACGTCTTGCGGAAATGGGGAAGCAGTTTTCCGAGGGGAGATTTCAAAAGGCTTCTTTTGGTCATATCACAAATCTGCTGAAGAATGATGACAGCCCCTATTACAAGATGCTTGAGAATTTTCTGGCGACAGTTGATCATAAATGTATAAAAACTTTTGGCTTGAATCTGGGATATGACAGCTGGACATACGGTGCGCGGGTGATACGCAGGGAATCAGAGAGCCGCGGTTACATGCTGCCGTGGAATGTACTGATACATTATGATAATGAACAAAAGGAAGGGATAGATGCTTCAGGGATAAATGCTCTGATAAAAAGACTGAAACCTCTGGGGACGAATACTTACGTTATATTCAGGGAACATGGTATGTCCCGTGATCCGGATCTTTTGGAGGTATTAAGAGAGCATTCAGAATGCGCTTTTCTCCTGTTTGTAAATGATGGCCGGATAAGCGCAGAGGAAGCGGCGGAAATAAAGGCTCTTAAAAATGTGGTAATATCTATAAATATTGCGGCTCCTGATGCCAGGGCAGCATGCATGACCCTGAATGAGATAAAAGCGTTATATGTGATCCATTATCTGTACAGCGCAGATGAGGCTGACAGGTTTTCTGATGAGAAGTATATAGATAACTGGCTTTCGTACGGGAGCGCTTTTATTTTTCTGGTACAAAAAGACAGCGATAAAGGACTTGCCGGAAAATTTGCCAAAAACACCCGTATGGAACAGGAATATCCTATCCTTATATGGGATGTCTATGCGGACAGCAGATTGATAAATGAGATGATATCGGATATGCCTTTCATATTTGAGATAGCTTCAGACGGGAATGTCATATACCCGGCGGATACAGGCGTAAATATACTGGGCAGGGATATCATCGAGGTGATGGAGCAGATCGCTCCTCCGTACCGACCCCTCCCGGAGTCCTGACAGCGATATCACGCAGAATATCCTGAATGTTTTTCACAAACTCCTCAGGGGTCATAGACATATTGTTTTCTAGCCAGCGTGAAATGGAATGCAGGAGGGCATCCGTGAAAAAAGTGCAAAAGAACTCTTTTTCTGCTTCACGCTTAAACAAATCTTCTGTAAAGTAGGCAACTAAAGGCTCTATGGTTTCAGTAACATAATCACAAAAGGAATTCTGTCCTTTTATCTTAAGCGCCTCAATATAATAATCCCTGTCTTCATAAAATTTGCGGCAAAGCTCTGTCAGGGCATCCCAGCCGTTTTCATAAGAAGCTACCTGCAGGTTTGCGAGAAACGCATCATAGAATATCCAGTTTACCAGATCATATTTATCCCTGAAATGATAATAAAAGCTCTTGCGGTTCATACCACATTCTTCACATATTTGCGAGACAGAGATCTTTTCAAAGCCCTGCTCTTTCATCAGTTTTTTTAATGCTGCGGCAAGCGCGTTTTTAGTGATATTTGAATCTGACATAAGCTTTACTTTATCTTTTTAAAAGCGACCGGTCAAGCGTGTGTTAAGCACTGCGCCTGCGAATCGTGTATTTATATATCTTATTTCCCTTTGCCGAGAATTTTTCTTCATATTCGGTCATGATATTTGCTTTCATGGCTTCGATATCGGAATGAAGATCGTAAGTGCTGTAAACAAGATCAAAGCCGGCTTTATCATATTCTTCAAGCGCAAAATCAAAAAGCTCCCTGTTATCCGTTTTGAATTCTATCTCCCCGCCGTCTTTTAATATCCTGTGAAATCTTTTCAGAAATCCGGCGGAGGGAAGTCTTCTGTGCGCATGTCTTGTTTTAGGCCATGGATCGGAGAAGTTTAAATATATCCTGTCAACGCTTCCCTCAGGAAAATAATCGTTTATATCCTTTGCGTCCATGCGTATGAAGTGAAGGTTTTTTGGCTTTTCCGAATCAGGAAGCGCATCCAGCCGTCTTGTCGCCTTGACCATCACGCTTTCATACATCTCTATCCCGATAAAATCTATGTCAGGGTATGAAAACGCATTGTCTATTATGAAACGACCCTTGCCCATTCCTATTTCAATATAAAGAGGATGTCCGGTACCAGACGGGATCTCATCGGGATCATGATATACCCAGCCGCTTTTTTCTATTTCCTCCACGGAACCGGGGATGTGTCTCAGACGCATAAATGCCTCCTCTTTATACTTGCATCTTCAGACCGTTGCATCTTAAAATAGTGTTATAATTACTTATGAATATATTACATTTTCATGCGAAAAAGTCAAAACATATCAAAGCGCTGATTATATCTGTTATGATCAGCCTTTTAATGCCGCAGATATATATAACTTCTGCCTTTGCGGACGAGACGAAAGACACGGAAGAGGGTGAAGATACATCCGATAAACCCGAGACGGACGAAAAAGACGAAGACAATGCGGATGTGGAAGAAACGGATGAAGATGATACCGGGGAGGAAACCTCCGTCTCAGAATCCGCGGCGATGTATATACCGGCCACTACATTAGGAGATATAACGGCTCCGCTCATCACGGCGGAGGGCGCTATACTTATGGATGCGGATAACGGGGTGATCCTTTATCAGAAAAATATGGATGAGCCTTATTTCCCTGCATCAATTACCAAGATAATGACCTGCCTTCTCGCTGTAGAGAACTGTTCTCTGTCTGAAACAGTCACTATGTCAAATGAAGCAGTATTTGGAATAGACCGCACATCTTCAAACGTGGGACTTGACGTAGGACAGTCGCTTCCAATGGAGGAAGCTATACTCTGTGTCATGCTTGCCTCCGCAAATGAAGCCGCTTCCGCCATAGCCGAGCATGTATCCGGCTCCATAGATGAATTCGTCAAGCTGATGAACCAGCGGGCGGAGGAGCTTGGCTGCACGCATACACATTTTGCGAACGCAAACGGTCTTCCGAATGATAATCATTATATTTCCCCCCACGACATGGCGCTTATAGCCAGGGCTTTTAACGATAATGATACCTGCAGACGGCTTGCATCCATGAGAACCTATGATGTGGCGGTTACCGCGACCCAGCCGGATGAGATACACCTGCTCAATCATCACAAAATGTATCCGGGTCTTTCATACGCATATGATCCGGTAGTCTGGGGAAAGACCGGCTATACCATAGCGGCGGGGGCAACTCTTGTCACGATAGCCGAGAGCGACGGCCTGTCTCTTATCTGTGTCGTAATGAAAGATGAATCGGAGAAAAATTATACGGATACGAGAACTCTCTTTGATTTTGGGTTCGGAAATTATACCCGACTCAATGTAGCCGAAAATGATGATACCTATAATATGACGGAAGCACCGTTTTTTCAGACAGACGATACCACTTTTGGAAGTACCAGATCGTTTATAACGCTTGATACCAAGGGTTACGTGGTGGTACCTGAAGGGACGCCGTTTTCAAAGCTTGATTCCGAGATAGTTTATAAAGAAAAGCCGGAGGATGGTGTACTTGCCGAAATCATATACACGCTGGGGGGCAGTTATGCAGGGGAATGCGATATGCTGCTCATAGATACGGGAGACGCGGATATTCATTTTGGCTCCGTGCTGACAGGTACTTCTGCTGACAGAAAAGTCACCTTTATAAATGTAAAGGAGATCATCCCGTATATTGCGCTCGCGATAGCTGTCATAGCATTTATAGTCTTCATGGTTTTTGTAATAAGAGCGTACAATTTCGGTAATGCCGTGACCAGACGCATGGATATAAAGAAGCGGAGGAAAAGATATCACTCTGATTTCGATGATATAGATTTCTGATATTTTTGCTTTAAGTTTTCCTCCTCGGCTGCAGTGATCAGCCGCGTGGTTTTAACAGCATAAGGTAAGCCCTGAAGCTCCTCTTTTTTTACCCTGATCTTTGTCTTTACAGATCCGTGGCTTTCGCATTCTCCCATTGTATAGTAATGCTTAGTGTTTGTTGTAAAAAGAGGAATAGTCCTGTTGAGATTTTTGCCGCATACCGGACATTTTAAGGATTTTACCTTTTTATTATGAAGCAATGCCGCTTTGCCGGAGAAGCAGCGGGAGATATACTTTACGTAGTTCCCGTAATTCCTTAGTATTTCGGAATCGGGATCTGCGGGAACGTGATAGGTGTTAAAAGAAGTATAGGCCTCATACTTTTTATCTATCTGCTTTAGAATCTCAGCCGTATAAGCGGCATCGTTGACCGCCCGGTGGAAGCCTTCGTTTTCGGCAATGGAATGCTCTTCAACTGCTTTTTCCAAGGAAATGCGGTTTTTGGGCAAGCCGTCATTATATCCGTTGAGCTTTTGCACATCGAGATACTCCAAAGGGCCCTCTGATATAGGAAGACACTCAAAATAAAAAATATTGCGCTGCAGCTCGGTCAGATCGGTGTCTCCCCATGTACAGAATATATATGGCTCATCTCCGCAGAAAGCAAGGAATTCAGAATACACCATCTCAAAATCATCGGCATCCCTGAAATCAGAATTTTCCAGATGAAAGACGCTTTTATTAGCCCAATGCATACGTTTATAGACCCTTGGCCGGATAAGCCGGGAAAACCGGCCTGTCTCATTTCTTTCAGGGTCAAGCTTTACAGCCCCTATTTCCACGATCTCAAAAGGCATGACTTTCAGCTCTTCGCGTCTGTTCCCCATATTCCATTCAAGGTCAAGAACAATGTAATTCATGGAAAACATTGTACCACATATATAAAACAACACAATTATGCACCTGCCCGTTTTTATGGTATAATGCCTTTCGGATGCAAAAATGGAGGGGATCACCGTCATGGAGAGAGAAGAATATTTAGCGTTATACAGACATTCACTGGCGCACGTTCTGGCCAAAGCCGTCATAGAGATATTCGGGAAAGATGTGCAGTATGCGATAGGACCGCAGATAGCG
>JAFUWM010000376.1 GCA_017483425.1 Lachnospiraceae bacterium
ATCCTACTAAGATTAATATGATTCTCAACAACCAAAAGAAGTAAAAATATGTTAGTAACAAGTGGCGCAGAGATTCAAAGGTCAAATGTAGACCTGAAGCAGGTAGAGAAAGAGTATAATTGCCTTTGTATAAAGAGGATAAAAAAAGGATTCAGTCCGGAGACTGGATCCTTTTTTCAATTTCATCCTGAAGCTCGTTAAACCGGCCGTCGTATATTATACAAAGCAATGAGTTCAACGCCCGCAGAGCCTTTCGAACCTCTTCGCCGGTGAGAAGCTCCTTATCAAGCGCTTCTTCGAACTCATCAAGATCCACGACCTTTACGAATCCGTCCGGAAAAACGATCACATCGGCAAGCAGATCTCGGAAAATATATTCATCGCCCTCGTTATCATATGTGTAATCAATGATATCACAGTACCAATATATGAGGCTGTCGTCGTTAAATAAAAATTTGCTTACCTTAAAATTTCTTTTCAGAAAATAGCACGAATATCCGTGGTCAAGGCGGGGCTTGGGATGTAAAGCCTTCCACTTTGTGACAATGATCTCATTATCCATGTAAATGATCTCATCATCCTCAAGCCTTACGCATTCGTCCGGTATAAGGCGTCTCCTGTACAGTATTGGGCTGCTACAGGATATGGCTCCCCGCACTACGCTTCCCTTTCGCTGTAGTGATGGGCATCCTCAAGCAGCATATCCTTGACCTTCATTAGTCTGATCTGTGTGCTTCTTTCGTTTTCATCAAGCTTCATAGTGATCATCTTGATACCGGCTTCGGTTTCAGGTATTATCACATGCTCCAGAGCGTTGACGCGGCGTCTTGTCTTTTCTATTTCCGCAGCCATGAGCTGGCATGCCTTTTCTATTTCGGCAAGCTTCAGCATATCAGGAAGCAGATCGGACAGGCTCTTTACCGCATCGTCAAGATCGGATGAGGTAAAGGCAAAGCCGTAGGAATAGATATCATTCGGATCGGAGGTCCTCGTCTTGTATTCGAAAACCGGGATATCTACACTCATGATATTCTTTTCCGACACTTCAAGCGAAACTTCCTGCTTAGGTGTCATGAAAGCGACATTGACGGCTTCTTCGCTCATTGTGGACTTGGCAAGGACAAAGTTCTTATTCGCCGCCGCCAGTCCGGCTTCGACTTTTTTTCGAAGCTCCATATTATCGCGTACCATGGAAAGAAACTGCCTCATAAGCTCATCACGCTTATCCTTGAGGAGCTTGTGACCACGTCTTGTGGTCACGAGCTTCCTTTTAAGCCTGGTCAGCTCCATTCTGGTCGCTGTAACTGTTTTGCTGGCCATAGACTGCTCCTTTACTTAGCGTAGTATTTGTCTAAGAACTCATCCTTGATACGTTTCAGCTCCGTACGCGGCAGTATGCGCAGGAGATCCCAGCCTATATCAAGGGTTTCTTCTATGCTCCTGTCGGCACGGTAACCCTGATTGATATACTGCCGCTCGAATTCATCGGCAAATTTTGCATAGAGCTTATCGATCTCCGTAAGGGCAGCCTCACCGAGGATCATCATGAGCTCTTTGGCGTCCTTACCTCTTGCGTATGCAGCGAAGAGCTGGTTCATCGTATTCGCATGGTCGGCTCTCGTCTTGCCTTCTCCGATACCCTTATCCTTAAGTCTGGACAGGGACGGGAGCACGTCTATAGGCGGCTCGATGCCACGCCTGTAGAGGTCACGGGAAAGGATGATCTGTCCCTCTGTGATATAACCCGTAAGGTCGGGGATAGGG
>JAFUWM010000377.1 GCA_017483425.1 Lachnospiraceae bacterium
CCAAAAGATTTGGAAATCTCGCGGGAAGTACTGTAGGTTCTTTCTCGGTACCGTCAAAATTATCTACGAAATCTACGGTATTTTTATTTATATCCGCAAGCATTTCCATTGATATCTTGGAAAGCCTTGCCTCTGTATACCTCATTGCCGCGGCGCCGTCACCGTCAACGGAACCGAAATTTCCATGTCCGTCAACAAGCGGATATCTCATGTTCCATTCCTGAGCCATGGTAACTAAAGACCCATATATAGAGCTGTCACCATGAGGATGATATTTACCCATCGTATCACCGACGATACGGGCACATTTCCTATGCGGCTTATCGGGTCCGTTATTTAACTCTATCATGGAATAAAGGACTCTTCTCTGAACCGGCTTAAGCCCGTCTCTTACATCAGGAAGCGCTCTTTGCGCAATGACACTCATGGCATAGTCTATATAATAAGACTCCATGGTCTTTTGCATATCTACTTCTGAAATTCTGTCGAATTCGTTATCTAACATAATATCTCCTGAATCCCTTAAACATCCAAGTTTTTGACAAATTTAGCGTTTTGCTCGATAAACTCTCTTCTGGGTTCTACTTTGTCTCCCATAAGCGTCTGGAAAGTAACATTTACGGAAGCCTCATCCTCATCATCCATAACTACTTTGAGCAGAACCCTCTTTTCAGGATCCATAGTAGTCTCCCAGAGCTGATCAGCATCCATCTCTCCTAAACCTTTATATCTCTGTATCTTATTATTCTGATCTCTTCCTACTTCATCGAGAATATTTGATAATTCGTCATCAGAGTAGCAGTACCATGTCTTTTTATTCTTTTCAAGCTTATAAAGCGGAGGCTGTGCGAGATATACATGTCCCTGTTTTATAAGCTCCGGCATGAATCTGTACAAGAATGTGAGCATCAGAGTCGCAATATGTGCTCCGTCAACATCGGCATCCGTCATGATAATTATTTTATTGTATCTTAACTTTGATATATCAAAATCATCATGAATACCTGTACCGAAAGCGGTTATCATTGCCTTTATCTCGGCATTTCCATATATCCTGTCAAGCCTTGCTTTTTCAACGTTCAGTATTTTTCCGCGAAGCGGAAGTATAGCCTGTGTCGCCCTCGCCCTCGCAGTTTTTGCGGATCCTCCAGCGGAATCTCCCTCAACTATGAATATTTCACAGTGCGAAGGATCGGGATCAGAGCAGTCTGCAAGCTTTCCCGGAAGAGACATCCCGTCAAGTGCCGATTTTCTCCTTGTAAGATCCCTTGCTTTTCTTGCGGCAAGTCTTGCTCTCTGGGACTGTACGCTTTTTTCGCAGATTATCTTCGCGACATTAGGATTCTGTTCAAGAAAATAAGTAAGCTGTTCGGAAACCATTGATTCCACCGCGGTACGGGCTTCGGCGTTTCCAAGCTTCTGTTTTGTCTGTCCTTCAAATTGGGGATCTTCAATCTTTATTGAAACAATGGAAGTCATACCCTCCCTTATATCTTCACCGGTAAGGTTTTCTTCACTGTCTTTAAGTATCTTTGATCCTCTGGCATAATCATTAAAGGTTTTGGTTATAGCATTTCTGAAACCTGTAAGATGCATTCCACCTTCTGGAGTATTTACGTTATTTACAAAAGAAAGAGAATTTTCGTTATAGGTATCATTATGCTGCATGGCAACTTCAATGTATATTTTATTTTTCATTCCCTCAAAATAAATAACATTGTCATAAAGAGGAGTAGAGGCTTTATTTAAGTATTTAACAAATTCCTTTATTCCTCCTTCATAATGATAATATTCATCTCTTTCCTGACCAACTCTTAGATCATGAAGATCTATACGAAGACCTTTCGTAAGAAAAGCAGTCTCCCTTAATCTTTGTTTTAATATATTAAATTCAAAAATCTGAGTTTCCTTAAATATTTCCTTGTCCGGAAGAAATGTAACCTTTGTTCCGTGCTTGTCTTCATCACAATCTCCTATAACGGTGAGATCCTTTGTTATATTTCCTCTGGAAAAGCATTCTTCATATATTTTTCCATCCGTAAATACATTTACGGTAAGCCATTCAGAAAGGGCATTTACAACAGATGCTCCTACTCCGTGAAGTCCTCCTGAGACTTTATATCCGCCTCCGCCGAATTTTCCTCCGGCATGAAGTACCGTAAATACAACTTCAAGCGCTGATTTACCAGCCTTATGGTTGATACCTACAGGGATACCTCTTCCGTTATCTTCAAC
>JAFUWM010000378.1 GCA_017483425.1 Lachnospiraceae bacterium
CCCCGGAAAATGGTGAGCGCCCGCCCCGGCCGGTGGGCATATTTGGCGAGAGACTGGAAGACAGTATATCCTCTAATGTCATATTCAACGACAATAGGGAAAACCGTGCGCGAAATAATTCCGTTCTCGACACGCATACCGCGATCGCTTTCGCTTTTCGCCTGGTCATGATCCTGTTTACTTTCACGGTAGTTATCGCGGCGCTTGCGGATGCCTATATGCAATTCTCCGTGGCACGGCCAATAAGGAGCATGTCCGAGGCTATGCAGGGATTCGCCTTTTCAAATGATGACGGAAGCATAAGCGGTTCGGAGCAGCTGTCCGGGATCAGGATACGCAGCAAGGATGAGATCGAAGAGCTGTATCATGCCCTTGTCAAGACTGTCGCGGATACCGAGGATTATCTGGAGCGCCTCAGGGAAGAGGATAAAATGAAAAACGAGCTTGAGGTAGCCAAGGCATCAAGCAAGGCAAAATCCACTTTCCTTTCATCTATGAGCCATGAGATCAGAACCCCCATCAATGCCGTATTAGGCTTTGACGAGATGATCCTTATGGAAAACAAGGATCCGGAGATCGGAAAGTATGCGGAGGACATCCAGAGCGCAGGCAGGACACTCCTGGCGCTGGTAAACGACATCCTTGATTTCCAGAAGATCGAAGCAGGAAAGATGGATATCATACCTACGCAGTATGAGCTGACATCAACCATAAATGACGTGGTGAGCATGACGATGTCGCTTGCTAACGACAAGGAGCTTGCCTTTGATGTGAATGTGGATCCCGCGACGCCGCACTTATTGTATGGCGATGAGATCCGGATCAAGCAATGCATGACAAATATTCTGTCCAATGCCGTAAAGTACACGGAAAAAGGCGGACTTACCCTGAGCGTAGGCTTTGATAGGGTGAAAGATGATGACGCAGCCATTCTCCTGAATGTGTCAGTAAAGGATACAGGCATAGGAATAAAGGAGGAGGATATGGACAAACTTTTCTCCGCCTTTGACCGGCTTGACCAAGTCAGGAATAAGGCGGTGAAGGGGACCGGCCTTGGTATGTCGATCACGAAACAGCTCCTTGAAAATATGGGCTCGAAGCTTGAAGTGGAATCAGTATACGAGAAAGGTTCAAACTTCCATTTCTCCGTAAAGCAGCAGGTAACTAAATGGGAGGAGATCGGAGATCTGACGGAGGCCTTTAAGAAGTACATACCGCATGAGGGGTCAGGGCATAAAAACGATACCTTCTTTGCACCGTCAGCGGATATCCTGGTGACGGATGACACCGAGAACAATCTGCTTGTCGTGACCCGGCTTTTAAAGCGCACGGGTATACATATAGATACCGCGGATTCGGGAGTAAAGACCCTGGAGCTTATAAGGCAGAAGAAATACGATATCATTTATCTCGACCACATGATGCCTGAAATGGACGGGATAGAGACGCTTCACAAGATGAAAGAACTTGAGGGCAATATGAATGCTGACACGCCCGTGATAGTCCTTACAGCAAACGCGGTGTCGGGAAGCCGCGAGATGTACATGAAAGAAGGCTTTACCGATTATATGACAAAGCCTGTAAGCTACGTTACCCTTAAGGATTCATTGCTCGGATATCTCCCGAAGGAAAAGGTAGAGGAAAAGAGCGGGCGGGAAACAGAGCAGGAGCATAAAGAAGAGCGGAGCGCACAGTCAGAAGGCGGCTCCGACATCATGGGAGTACTTGCGGACATACAGGGCATAGACGTGAGCGAGGGCATCAGATACTCCGGAGACATGGAAACCCTCATAGATGTGATCAAAGGATATAGTGAAAATATAAGTGATTCGTCGGACAGGATAGAAAGAGAGCTTGCCGACATGGATATAAAGAATTATACCGTTCATGTCCATGCGCTTAAATCATCTTCAAGGCTGATAGGCGCAAAAGAGCTTTCTGAGATGGCTCTTGACATGGAAAATACCGGAAATGCCTATCAGAGATCCATAGCGGAGGGTGATGTGGACGGAGCCTCGGAAGCGCTTTCAAAGCTTGAGAAGAAAACGCCGGAGCTGCTGACTTTGTATCGAAGCTATAAGGAAAAACTCGCGCCGATAATGTCCGCAGGTACGGAAACGGCGGAAGCAGATGGTCTGCCTGAGATATCCTCCGATGATCTTAAGGAAATGCTCATGGGGATCAGGGAGTTTGCCGAGGCATTTGACATGGATTCCGTTGACTCCACGATGAGTATGATAGAGGGCTATGCGATACCCGATGAAAGCAGAGAATTGATAGCATCCTTAAAAAAGGCGGTACGAAACGTGGACAGAGATGCTATACTATCATTATTGGAAAGCGAGTGATCTATGGATAAAGAAATACTGCTTATAAGTGATAAAGAAAGCTTCATGACAAATGCAATAAAGGATAATCTGGGAAGCGCCGGATTTGAGGTCAGGTTCTGTCCGCCTCAAGTCAATGAACTGAACAAGGCTGCGAAAATGCCGATAGTCCTGCTGTATCTCGGAGATTATGTGGAAAAGGCGGGAGAGGGGCTTACTTATCTGAAGGATAAGGTCGTAGAGGATGAAGCCAGACTTTTTATCGTAGGCAGTAATGAGGAGATAAAAGAAGTCGGAGCCTACATTCCGGACGGAGTAATAACCCGTACTTTTGAAAGACCGCTTAATGTCAAGAATCTGGTCGAAGCCATGAATGAAACAAGCGAGCTTATTGAAGCAGAGGGTGAAAAAAAGCATATCCTTGTCGTAGACGACGATCCGGTAATGCTCCGAACTATAAAGGGCTGGCTTGAGGGCACTTATCAGGTCACGATGGTAAATTCCGGCATGAACGCCATTACGTATCTGGCAAAGAACAAACCCGACCTGATATTGCTTGACTATGAGATGCCGGTCATCACGGGAGCCAAGGTTCTGGAGATGATACGCTCGGAGGTCGCCACGGCATCCCTGCCCGTGATATTCCTCACATCAA
>JAFUWM010000379.1 GCA_017483425.1 Lachnospiraceae bacterium
AGCACTTTGACTGCTGCATTCGCTGGTCCGAATCCAGCTAGCCCTGTAGGTTTGGAAATTGCATAAGCAATTCATAACCTGTGTATGTGACACTAGCTCAGTCGGTAGAGCACCTGACTTTTAATCAGGTTGTCGGGGGTTCGATTCCCCCGTGTCACACTAATGATCAAGGCTGAGGCGTAAGCCTCAGCCTTTTTTACAGGGTGAATGTTTTCGGGGAGCAGGTAATAGATGAAGATCACATTTGTTGGGGCGGATCATGAGGTTACGGGAAGCTGCCATTATCTGGAGGCTTGTGGCAGGCATATCCTCGTGGATTACGGTATGGAGCAGGGCAAGGATCTTTTTGAGAATATAGACATCCCTGTCGAGGCTTCAAGGATTGATTATGTATTTCTTACGCACGCGCATATAGACCATTCGGGGCTGCTGCCGCTGCTCGCGAAGAACGGCTTTTCCGGTAGGATATACGCGACTGAGGCGACCGTGGATCTTGCGGGGATCATGCTGCGCGACTCCGCGCATATACAGATGTTTGAGGCGGAGTGGAGAAACCGGAAGGCCAAAAGAAGCAAGGACATCCCGCTTTTTACACCGATATATGATATGGCGGACGCGGTCAATGCGATAAGCTGTTTCGTGCCGGTTCCGTACGATCAGAAAACCGTCGTAGACGAGGGGATAGAGGTGAGATTCACGGATGTGGGGCACCTTTTGGGCTCTGCTGCCGTGGAGCTATGGCTTACGGAGGACGGGATCAGTAAAAAGATCGTATTTTCCGGAGATATAGGGAATAAAGAGCAGCCATTACTTAAAGATCCGGGCTATGTGAAAGAAGCGGATTACGTGCTGATAGAGTCCACCTATGGCGACAGACTGCATTCCGTCGAAAAGGTGGATAATATAGCAGAGCTTACCAGGGTTCTTGAGAGGACGTTTGAGCGGGGCGGGAATGTGGTCATTCCTTCCTTTGCTGTAGGGCGGACGCAGGAGATCCTGTATTTCATCAGGGAGATAAAGCAGCAGGGTCTTGTCAGGAACTATCCGCAGTTTAAGGTATTCGTCGATTCTCCGCTTGCCGTGGACGCGACAGAGGTATTTCACAAAAACGGTAAATCCTGCTTTGACACGGAGGCTATGCGATTCGTGGAGGAGGGAATAAACCCGCTTGATTTCCCGGGACTTAACCTTGCGATAACCAGCGACGAGTCAAAGGAAATAAATGAAATAGATGAGCCTAAGGTCATAATATCGGCATCCGGCATGTGCGACGCGGGACGTATAAGGCACCACCTTAAGCACAACCTGTGGCGGCCGGAATCAACGATACTCTTTGTCGGATATCAGTCTGTCGGTACCCTCGGAAGGGCTATAGTGGAGGGCGCCGAAAAGGTGAAGCTTTTTGGTGAGGAGATAGACGTAAAGGCGGAGATAGCAAAGCTGGTCGGCCTGTCCGGCCATGCCGACAGGGACGGACTTTTAGACTGGATGAGGGGCTTTGAAAAGAAGCCTTCAAAGGTCTTTGTCGTACACGGTGAGGACAGCGTCACTGAAATATTTGCAAAGGCGCTGCATGATGAGCTGGGACTTGACGCGTATGCTCCGTTTTCCGGGACGGTATACGACCTTGCCAAGGGCGTATTTATTAACGAGGCAGAGGGCGTAAGGAAGGCTGCGGCTGCGAAGCATACCGGCAATCCTGTATTTGACAGGCTCATGGCGGCAGGTCAGAGGCTTCTTTCGATCATACGCAAGAATGAGCATATGGCAAATAAGGACTTGGCGAAATTTGCCGACCAGATAGACGCACTTTCCGATAAGTGGGGATAAATATATATGAAAGCGATCGTTGCTGTTGACAGAAACTGGGGTATAGGACTAAAGGGAAAGCTTCTTGTCCATATTCCCGCGGATCAGAAGTTTTTCAGGGAGACGACCATGGGGCATGTCGTGGTCATGGGAAGGAAGACTCTGGAGAGCTTCCCGCATGGCTCGCCATTAAAGGACAGGGTAAATATTGTCCTGACAAAGGGCGGCAGCAGGCTTCCCGATGACGTGGAGATCGCGCACAGCATAGATGAGCTCAAAGAGCTTTTGAAGCGGTATGAGGGAGAGGAGATATACTGCATAGGCGGGGCAAAGGTGTATGAGGAGCTTCTGCCCATGTGCGACGAGTGCCTTGTAACAAAGATTGATGAGAGCTATGAGGCTGACGCGTATTTTCCTGATCTGGATGCTGATCCGGAGTGGGAGCTTGTAAGAGACGGCAATGAGGAGGATGAGCAGACATACTTTGATGTAATATACTATTTCCTGAAGTACAGAAGGGTGAAGAATACAGTGTAAGTCAGGTATAATACCGTGTTTTATGAGGAGGATGACACAGAGATGGGAATCTATGAGGAGCTGCAGGAGAGAGGGCTTATAGCCCAGGTGACCGACGAAAAGGAAATAAGGGAGTTGATAAACGGGGGCGGAGCGAGGTTTTATATCGGTTTCGATCCTACAGCTGATTCACTGCATGTGGGGCATTTCATGGCATTATGTCTGATGAAGAGACTCCAGCTTGCGGGTAATAAACCCGTGGTTCTGATCGGAGGCGGCACCGGCTATATAGGTGATCCCTCGGGGCGCACCGATATGAGGTCAATGATGACGCCCGAGACCATACAGCATAACTGCGACTGCTTCAAAAAGCAGATGGAGCGTTTCATAGAGTTCGGAGAGGACAAGGCCATCATGGTGAATAACGCCGACTGGCTCCTCTCACTTAACTATATCGATCTCCTCCGTGAGGTCGGGGCTCATTTTTCCGTCAACAATATGCTCCGCGCGGAGTGCTATAAACAGAGGATGGAAAAAGGACTTTCATTCCTTGAGTTCAATTATATGATAATGCAGGCGTATGACTTCTGGTATCTGCATGAGCATTATGGCGTGAATATGCAGTTTGGCGGCGATGACCAGTGGAGCAATATGCTTGCGGGGACGGAGCTTATCAGACGCAAGACCGGAGACGACTGCTATGCAATGACCCAGACTCTTCTATTAAATAATGAAGGAAAGAAGATGGGGAAGACCGCAAAAGGGGCAGTATGGCTCGATCCGGAAAAGACTTCGCCGTATGATTTCTATCAGTACTGGCGGAATGTAGATGATGCCGATGTCATGATGTGCTTCAGGCTCCTGACCTTCCTTTCGCTTGATCAGATAAAGGAGATAGGGGAGTGGGATGACAGCAGGATAAATGAGAAGAAAGAGCTTTTGGCTCATGAGCTGACTATGCTCGTGCATGGCAAGGAGGAGGCCGATAAGGCGCAGGAGACCGCAAGGGGTATATTCTCCGGAAACCTAGATACCGAGAACATGCCCGGGGCAGAGCTTTCCGAGAGTGATTTCATGGACGGAAAGGCGGATATTATGCAGCTTCTCGTGGCAGCGGGACTCTCGCCTACAAGATCTGACGCAAGGAGACTCGTGCAGCAGGGAGGGGTATCCGTAAACGACGAGAAGATCACGGATATCAAAAAAAGCTATACCAAAGAGGAGCTTTCCGCAGGTGTGGTCGTGAGAAAAGGCAAAAAAGCGTTCCGAAGGATAGTTTACAATTAAACCCTGCTGTGGTAATCTATAGAATCGTTGAGAAATGCATGAAGGCAGGG
>JAFUWM010000380.1 GCA_017483425.1 Lachnospiraceae bacterium
GCATTATAGTGATAAAGGATGCGCCCCGTCATAAGTATGAAAGGATAGGAATCATCGGGAAGCTCCTGCGACGGCCTGTATTCAGCCGGGTAGAGAAGCGCTTTTCCCCTTGCGGGATGACCGACATGCATTATAGGCGTCCCCGGATGATCCTTGTCGGGACAGGGCCACTGCAGGCCTCCCTCCCTGTCAAGACGCTCGTGTGAAATACCGTGGAAGCTCGGTGTAACCGACGCGATCTCATCCATGATCTCCGCCGGAGTCATGTATTTCTGGGGATATCCCATTGCATTCCTGAGGTCGATAAGGATATCCGTATCGGGCCGCATGTCACCATCCAGAGTGACTGCCTTGCGTATCCTCTGCACGCGACGCTCGGTATTGCTGAAGGTTCCTTCCTTCTCGGCATAGCTTATGCCCGGCAGTACGACATCCGCGTATTCCGCCGTCTTTGTCATGAAAAGATCCTGCACTACAAGGAAATCAAGGCTTTCAAGCGCTTTTATTATATGATGAGTGTCAGGATCGGAAACTACCGGATCCTCGCCGCATATATACAGACCTTTTATGCTGCCCTCTATAGCAGCCGGAAAGACCTCGGTGGCTTTGAGTCCGGGTCTGGGGCTTAAGGGAACTCCCCATGCCTCTTCAAATCTCTTGCGGACATCATCATTATCAACCTTCTGATAGCCGGGGTAATCCGTCGGCTGGGCGCCCATATCGCAGGCTCCCTGCACATTATTCTGTCCTCTTAAGGGATTTACTCCGCAGCCGCTTCGTCCGATCTTGCCGGTGAGCACAGCCATATTTGACATGCTCATGACGCCCTCTGTCCCGGATGAATGCTCGGTCACTCCGAGGCAATATATGATCGGGGCTTTCTTTGCCGTCGCGTACATACGCGCCGCCTCCACAAGCATCTTGGGATCTATATGGCAGATCTCTCCGACCTTTTCTGGCGTGTATTCCCCGACCAGCTTCTTTAATTCCTCAAAGCCCTCGACATGCTCATTTATATAATCATGATCTATGAGGTCTTCTTTTATCATGACATGCATCATCCCGTTGGCGAAAGCCACGTTAGTTCCGGGTCTCAGTTTCAGATGTATATCCGCTTCCTTTGAAAGCCCTATATCGCGGGGATCCACGACGATAAGCCTTGTGCCGTTTTTGACCGCCAGACGGATCTGCATGCCTACTACGGGATGCGCCTCCTCGGGATTCGAGCCCACGAGCATGATGCAGTCCACGTCATGAGTGATATCGTGTATGGGATTGGTCATCGCCCCGGAGCCAAGTGTCTTTGCCAGACCCGTAACGGATGCCGAATGACATACCCTCGCGCAGTTGTCAGTATTATTCGTGCCGAAGCAGGTACGTACCATCTTCTGCACCATGTAGATATCTTCATTGGCGGAACGCGAGCAGGCAAATCCCGCAAGCGAGTCTCCGCCGTGTTTTTCCTTTATCTCCATGAAGCGTTTGGCCGTATAGCTTACAGCTTCCTCCCATGACACCTCATGGAATTCTCCGGTAGCCCTGTCCTTTATCAGAGGCTTTTTCAGTCTGTCTTTTGAATGAACGAAATCAAAGCTTCCCGAACGCCCTTTCACACAAAGCCTGTAATGGTTTGAGGGGCCGTTTGCCGGCTCGACGTTTACGATCTTATTATCCTTTACCACGAGATAAAACTGACAGCCTGTAGCGCAGTGAGGACAGGTAGTAAGAACCTTCCTCACCTCCCAGTTCCTGTAGGAAGCCTCACGCTTCAGTGTGAGCGCTCCTGTCGGACATACGCTCGCGCAGTTTCCGCAGGTTTCACAGCCTGTCTCCTTGTAATCAGGACCAAACGGTGCCTCGACCATATGAAACGTGCCGCTTCTTCCGCTGACCAGCGTACCGTTCACTGCTATATGATGACAGACATTTATGCAGCGCTGGCAGTGTATGCACTTGCTCGGATCGTACGCAATATAGGGATTGCTGTCATAAACAGGAAGCTTCTTTTCGATCTCGGAACGTGAGCCTTTATACGACGCATGCGAAACATCGTATCTGTTGCAGAGATCCTGCAGCTCACAGGTTCCGTTTGCCGGACAGCTCATACAGTCCTGATTATGATTTGAAAGTATCAGGCTCAGCATCTCTTTGCGGTAGCGCGTGAGTCGTTCGCTCTCGGTATTTATGACCATGCCGTCCCTGACCTTGGTACGGCATGCCGCAAGCAGCTGGTCATACCCACAGACTTCCA
>JAFUWM010000381.1 GCA_017483425.1 Lachnospiraceae bacterium
ATACTTGACAAGAACGGCAATTTTCCATGGTTTCAGATATGTGTATCCGACCGGAGCGGAGACGGCGGTCTTATAGGGGCTTTGGAAGAGCTGAATGACGAAAACGTCTCGGAGAATAATGCTGAAAGGGTCAGATTCTTCAGCAGTCTGAGCAGCTTCTTGAATGAAATACCCATCTATGATGTGCCGAATCTCTTTCTGATCAAGCTTACGGATTACAAAACGCTGGCAGACATGAAAGGAACGGAGCAGGCTAATAAGGCTTATGAAGACGCTCTGTCCGTAGTACGGGGCGTTCTCAGGGCATCAGATGTCGTATCTTACGCAGGCGACGGCGTGATACTTGCTTATCTGCTCGGGATCAAGGACGATATGATCCTCTGCGACAGAGCGACATCCATCATTTCATCCCTGCGCATCTCATGGGGGGCGTACAGCGAGAATTTAAAAGAGGTCGTATCCATAGGCGTATCCACGGTAAAGCATGATGGTTCCCTCAATATATCAGAGCTTTACGCCAAGGCGGCGGTAGCGCTTACGGCTGCCGAGGAAAAGCACAAAAACACTTATTCGCTTTATTCGGATAATATAAAGAACGAGGAGCAGTTTGTAGGTAAGAATGTCTCGCTGCATGATATAGAGCTTGTAAAGAATATCCTTGACCCCATTAAAACATGGGCCTATGCCGTAGACGAGAGACTGCATCTTATATATAAAAACGACGCTCTGAGTGAAAGGATACCGGGCGAGAGTCTGGGTTACTGCTATAAGCTTATAAAGGGTGAGAGCGCTCAATGCGCCGACTGTCCTTTGATGAAGTTTGAAAACGACCTGTCATCCGTGGACGCGGATGTGTATTCTCCGGGGCTTAGAAGGGTCATCCATACGAGGACGACAAGGCTTCGCATGAGGAACAATATAAAGGTCTATATCATTGCCGATACAAAGGAGGATATAGGCATCCAGCTTGAAGCCCTTAAGGAAAGCACGAAGCACTATAACAGGGCAATGCAGAAGATACAGGATATAATCTGGGAGATAGACCTCGATACGCTTCAGTGTACAAGGATCAGGGAAGAGAATATCCTGTCAATGGTCGAGAAGAGGGTAGAGGATTATGAGGGTCTGCGTGATTATTATCTTAACCATGTCGTATATCCTGATGACGCGGAGGATTTCATGTATGCTTCAAGCCCTGCAAGACTCAGAGATTCGTCAAGGATAGGCAGGGAGTCGGTAGACAGCAAGGTCAGGTTTTTATATCAGGACGGAACCTATCACTGGTATTCGCTCAGCGCGATCTTTGAGGAGGGCAAGGTCTTTCTTGTGGCCAGGGATATCAATGATCTGTCGCATGATATAGTTCAGGATTATGTGACTAGCAGAAGATTCCGTGAGATAAAGACTGATTCCGCCGCAAGGAGCGAGCTTGCTAAAAACTATGAGCGATCCGAGCATGTAAACGAGCTGACCGGCATATATGTGTTTGAGTATGACGCTGCGGAGAAGGATTATTATCTGAGCACTACCTTTGAAAATATGTTTGAAGTAAGTGAGAGTATGCTTACGGGGGAGTGGACGCTGCTTGAGGGGCTTACCCCGCATACGGACGACAGGGAAAAGTATGAGAATTTCCTGCACAGGGTCAAGTCAGGCAGCGATACTCATGAGATCACGATAAGGCTCGTCAATCAATACAGCGTCGCGCTCTGGTTTACGATCACGGTTCAGACGCTTCAGGGTA
>JAFUWM010000382.1 GCA_017483425.1 Lachnospiraceae bacterium
CTCCACCGGAGAAAGGGCGCTCTATGGAAACATAATGCTGCAAAAAGGAGTGCTTCGGGAATCCGACTACCTGCCGGTGTACGGAAGGTAACCTGTAACTGCAGTAAAACATAAACGTTTCGACTTGATAAACCCCTTAAAAATCAAGGGGTTTATTTTTATTTAAAGAAAAGTATTGACGAAACGTTTCGCTTTGTATTATACTAATCATTGTCACAGCTTGATCATTTGAATTAAAAGGGGTTTTTCAATGAGAGATTTACTTCTTGGTATTGATATAGGCACAAGCTCATGCAAGGTTGCGGTATTCGCTCCTGACGGATCGGTAGTCACAGCAAAGAGCGCGGAATATGACGTATACCGTCCTCATCCGGGTTGGGCTGAGCAGGATCCGGAGGACTGGGTCAGGGGTGTGTATAAGTGTATCAGGGACATATTGTCCGAAACGGATGTGGATGCCTCCGATATCAGGGGCATAGGCGTGGATGGGCAGAGCTGGTCCGCAGTTGCCATAGATAAGGACGGCAGGGTTTTGTGCAATACACCTATCTGGATGGATATGAGGGCGCAGGATATATGCGACCGCCTGAATAAAGAAGTAGGTGAGGACGCCATATTTGAGCTGTCAGGCAATCCTCTCAAGCCGTCATATACGACTCCGAAGATCATCTGGTATCGTGAAAACCATCCCGATATTTATGAAAAGATCGATAAGATATTGCAGTGCAACAGCTTCCTGATATACAGGCTTACAGGTGAGCTTTCCCAGGATGTCAGCATGGGTTACGGTCTGCATTGCTTTGATATGAGGAGGGCGGAATGGGATACCGATATGGCAAGATCTCTTGGTATTCCCGAGAGCTTTTTGCCTCCGATATTCCCCTGTACAGCGGTTGTCGGAAAGGTTACGGAGGAAGCTGCGAAGGATACCGGACTTGCGGCAGGTACGCCGGTAGTAGCGGGAGGTCTTGACGCGGCATGCGGCACGCTCGGGGCGGGTGTTGCAAGACCCGGTGAGACGCAGGAGCAGGGCGGTCAGGCAGGAGGCATGAGTATCTGTATAGATGAATATGCTGCTGATCCGAGGCTTATCCTCAGTTACCATGTGGTTCCCGATACATGGCTCCTTCAGGGCGGGACAACAGGCGGAGGCGGAGTTATGCGCTGGTTCGAGCAGAACTTCGCAGACTATGAGAGAAATAACGGAAGCGGCAAATCTTCCCTTGTGCAGCTTAATGAGATAGCAGATAAGGTTCCCGCAGGAAGCGAAGGATTGATATTCCTTCCATATATGTCAGGCGAGCGCACACCGATATGGGACCCCGATGCAAAGGGAGTTTTCTATGGCCTTGACTTCTCCAAGACGAAAGGGCATTTTGTCAGGGCGTGCATGGAGGGTGTTGCCTTTGCGCTGAGACATAACCTTGAGGTTGCGGCAGCCGCCGGAGCCGGGGTTGATGAATTAAAGGCCATGGGCGGTTCGGCAAATTCCTTGCTGTGGACACAGATAAAAGCCGATGTTACCGGAAAAAAGATAGTGGTTCCCGCAAGCGATACGGCGACGACCCTGGGAGCTGCGATACTGGCAGGTGTAGGCGTGGGAATATATGAGTCCTGCGCAGGCGCGGTCGATCAGACGGTACATACGACGCGTACCCATGAGCCAAATCCGGAAAACAAAGAGGTGTACGATAAAGCGTACAATATATATTTGGAAATATATGAGCAGCTTAAAGAGACAATGCGAAAAGGATAAGTAAGGAGGAGTATCATGAAAGCAGGAGTTGTACATGCAAAAAACGATATCCGTTATGAGGAGATCGAAAAGCCAAAGGCGGAACCCGGAAAGGTAGTAGTCAAGGTAAAGTATACGGGCATATGCGGATCGGACATACCGAGGGTTAACGGTGACGCATGTCATTATTATCCGAATGTTCTCGGGCATGAGTTCTCGGGTGTGATTGATGAGATCGGCGAGGGAGTGACATCTGTGAAACCCGGCGACAGGGTAGCGGGAATGCCGCTCGTCCCCTGTATGAAATGTCCTGACTGCCAGAGAGGCGATTATTCTCTTTGCAAGCATTACAGCTTTATCGGATCAAGAGAATTCGGAAGCTTTGCAGAGTATGTGGCGGTTCCTGAGAAGAATGTAGTTAAGTTTTCGGATGATGTAAGCTTCATACAGGGCGCATTTTTTGAGCCGGCAACAGTAGCGCTCCATGGTCTTGAACGCAATGATTACAAGGGCGGAAAGACGGTTGCGATCCTCGGCGGCGGCACGATAGGAATGATGACGATGCAGTGGGCAAAGATCTTTGGAGCAAAGAAGACCGTAGTTTTTGATATAGTCGATGAAAGACTTGAGCTTGCGGCGCGTCTCGGCGCTGATGCGGGGATCAACACCCTGCAGGAAGGCTTCATGGAAAAGGCAAAGGAGCTTACGGACGGCAGAGGCTTTGATTATGTTTATGAGACGGCAGGCAATACGATAACCATGAAGATGGCGTTTGAGCTTGCGGCGAATAAAGCCGGGGTTTGCTTTATAGGTACGCCTACGAAGGAGCTTTCATTTACGGTAGACGAGTGGGAGAATATGAACCGTAAGGAATTCAAACTGACCGGCTCATGGATGTCATATTCGGCTCCGTTCCCCGGCCACGAATGGGAGCTTACGGCACATTATTTCAGCACGGGAGAGCTTAAATTTGACGATTCATTCGTATATAAGATCCAGCCGTTAAGCGGCATAGCCGAAGCTTTCGAGTGGTTCAAAACACCGGGTACGGTCAAGGGCAAGGTGTTAATTGATAGTGAAAAATAAAAGCCAACACATTTCAAAAGGAAGGAGAACATCATGGGAGTAGATCCAAGTAAAGTACCACAGATCACATTGTACACAGGCGACAAGGTTCCGTGCATGGGCATGGGAACATTTGGTTCCGACAGGTTCACGCCGGAGCAGGTCAGTAACGCCGTCGCGGGGGCGATAAGAAACGGCTATCGTATGTTTGACTGCGCAGCCTGCTATGGCAATGAGGATCAGATCGGAGAGGTTTTCAAGGCAGCGTTTGACGAGGGAGTTGTAGAGAGGAAAGATCTCTACATCATGACCAAGGTCTGGAACGATATGCACAGGGAAGTAGAGAAGTCTGCTAAGAAGAGCATAGCAGATCTTCAGTGCGATTACATTGACCTTTATTTCATTCACTGGCCTTTCCCGAACTATCATGCACCGGGATGTGACGTGGATTCCAGAAATCCCGACTCAAAGCCTTTCTCCGTCGAGGAGTTCATGGATACCTACAGGCAGATCGAGGATCTTGTAGACAAGGGTCTGGTTCGTCATATCGGTATTTCAAACATGACGATACCGAAGCTGGAGCAGGTAATTGACAAGTTCCGTATCAAGCCGGTTGCATGCGAGCTGGAGCTGCATCCCTGCTTCCAGCAGCAGGAGCTCTTTGATTATCTGAAAGCTCACGACATACAGCCGATCGGCTTCATGCCTTTAGGCTCTCCCCAGAGACCCGAGAGGGATATAGTCGCTACGGATATAGCCGACATGCAGGTTCCTGAGTTCAAGGCTATCGCTGAGAAGCACGGCGTACACCCCGCCATCATAGCGCTTAAGTGGGCGGTACAGAGAGGCCAGATTCCGATCCCCTTCTCTATCCATGAGGCTGAGTATGTGAGCAATCTGAACTCTACACAGACCGAGCCGCTTACGGATGAGGAGATGGCTACCATAGCAACCCTGGAGAAGAATAACCGCCTTGTAAAAGGTCAGGTGTTCCTGTGGCCGGGAGCTAACGACTGGCA
>JAFUWM010000032.1 GCA_017483425.1 Lachnospiraceae bacterium
AAAGGATTTCTGTAAACTTTCTTCCGGTCTCTTTATGCAGCAGAGCTGAGATATAGTTTGGATGATAAGAAAAATGTGCGGCGATGTCTTTTAGTGTTACGACATCTGAGTGATCCGCCATGTACTGAATGATCTGTTCGGAAAGAGTGACCGGAGCGTTTTTGGCGTTTTCAATTCGGTATCGCCTTGCTATTTGTAAGAACAGGGTCTGGAGCATGGATTTAAGAAGTCTCTGAGTATCTTCCCTGCGGTCAGCGTATTCCATGACCATCATTTCGAGAATGGATCGTATAGCATGATCCTTACCGGGTGCGAGATGGATAAACTCATCCGAAAACTTGTTGGACTGTGGCTCTATGAAGAAATGGAATAGGTCTGAATCCGTGTAAATGGTTGGCAGATACTCTCTGAAAAAAGTATCTTTCCGTATCAATACACCAATGATGATGAGGTCTGTCTCGCTATTTCCACGAAGGGCATAGCCGCTGTATGGCTGGCCGATATAACATTCATCTTCCCGGATGGTGATCAGGTTGTCATATTTATAGGAGAGTGCCTGATAGTCCTGCTTGTAGGCGTAGTTAATGAAGAAAAAATCCTGACGGTGGAAGGGTTCATTGATTGAAGTTCCCTTAAACACGCAGACCAGGATATCTTCATCTTCTCCGCCTGGCCAGAATGATGTGACATCACCCTGCTTTCCCTCTTTCATCTGATGGAAGGTCAGGTCAAGAGAACCGAATTCCTTTGGACATGAGTTTAAGGGCGTTGCCGCAACTCTTGGATTGCTTCCACTGGTAGATGCAGCAGGCGCAGTAACCGAGGATCTTAGGGGAGGTGAGCCGTCCGAAGGTCTTACGGACGATATGAAGCGTCTGGACGATGAAATGCTAAAGTTCAGAGCCTGTCTTGAATAAATGATGCCGGAACCCATACTGTTCTAAAGGGTTATGATAATAATCCGGCAAAGCCGAAAGAGGCGCAGGAATTCCATTACGATTCAAATAAGGTTTATACGATCATCCTCATCGGAGGGATCGTGATAGTTCTATTGGGGTTTTTCTTATTCATATGTCATTTGATAATAAAATCAGCAAGTGGTATTATTGTATACAATTTTTGCGAAGGGAGAAATGCATTGTTTAGACTGAATGTAAATGTTTCGATACTTACGGATGCCAGTCTGACGGATAAGGTCAGAAAAGCAGCGGAATCCTGCCGGTTAGAGGATATAATTATCTCCTGCTCTGAAGGAGTGCCCGATGCGGAAAAGCTTGACTACAAACATATATGCATACTTATAACTGATGAAGAAGACCGGCTTGCTTCCATCGATTCAGAGTATCTGTTTACCATATTTATTGGAAATTCACTTCCCCATGACAAGGAAAAGATTACCGAAATAATATCTCCTGCCCCCGCTGATGAGTATTTTATTTTTCAGATGGAGAAGATGCTGGAAGGAGTGATCAATTCGTATATGTTCTGGTTCTTCTGGAGCATGATGGAAACAACGTTTAACGCTACACCTGACCTTATCTGGTATAAGGCACTGGACGGGACGCATTTCAACGTAAATGATTCCTTCTGCTATACCGTGTCAAAGACCAAAAGCGATATAGAGGACAGAAAACACGCATATATCTGGGGTGTATCCGAGGATGAGGCTTTTGCGTGCCAAGAGTCAGAGGAAGAAACTCTCAGGGCGGACAAGACCTGTTCGTTTGAGGAGAAGGTAGCTACGCCTGACGGATTAAAGACTATGGTGACTTACAAGACACCACTTCGTACAATAAAGGGAACCGTGATAGGTACGGCGGGTATCGCGCAGGATGTCACGAAGCAGCGTGAATATGAAGCGAGGCTGCAGCAGATGGCATTGACTGACTCCCTCTCAGGGCTATATAACAGGCGTTCCCTGTATCAAATGGCTGACGAGAAATACCCGGGAGCGAAGACGGTAGTATATGTGGATATTGACTACTTCAAGATAATAAATGACACATACGGGCATGAAAAGGGAGATGATATCCTGCGCCTCGTGTCCTCCGAACTGCAGGAGAAATTTTCTGACGGGATTATAGCCCGTATAGGCGGAGACGAGTTTGTGATCGTATTGGAAGAAAACTTTTCGGACGAGAGTATCTCCAGTAAATTCGGAGAAATAGACGTTGCTTTCGCGGCGGCAAAGGTAGCGGTGTGAATTAAGGTACATCTCAGCCACGGTCTTTACAGGAGTGGGCTTCCTATTGAGGATGCAATAAGGGAAGCAGATGAACTTATGTATGAAGACAAACGAAGACACCATGAGGCCGATGCTCTCATTGATCGGAGCAAATAGGATCATAATGTAGTAGCATGATACCGTTACGCCCGTATGTTGGGCGGTTACGGTATCAGCATCCGACCGGTGTTAGTCAGATATAAAACTGCGTTTTATAGAGGAGAAGGGCGAAAAGTATGTCACGTACAAAACGCACTGTATATGCAGGGATGTTTGCAGCTCTTATGGCAGTCGGGGCATTTATAAAGATAATGCTTCCCATAGGACCGTTTATGGTCACGTTTTCCCTGCAGTTTCTGTTTGCACTGCTCTTGGTAAGTCGATCATTACCAAAGTAAAAAACAATGAGAAAGTTTTGCTTTTAAGAGCGGGGAACGCTTCCTATGTACTGGATGAGATGCTTGAAACGGCGAATATTGATTTTGAGGATCGGCGTTTCTACGAGATGCAGCCGGTTAAAGTACAGTTGAAAGATAAGGCGGATTATATCGTATTCGCAAGCGCCAAAGGGGTTCGATCCTTTTTTGACGGCGGATGTAAGGCGACATCTGAAAAGCTTTTGTGCATAGGGGATGAAACCGCGGCAGAGCTTAAGAAATACCGGCATAATGATGTGATAGTGGCATCACGGCATAGTGTAAGAGGATTGGCCGATGCCCCGCGGTTTACAAACTACGTGATCATGCCCATGAGCTTTTTGTGCAACACCTTTTTCTCATCGGAAAGCATACCATACGGTGTAGGCAGGTTTATATCATTGCTTCCGCTCTCGATCACATGCAGCGTGGTACGTACTGTCTCTACGGGCGGGGAGCCAGATCCCAATGGGATACTGTTTCTTATCATATATCTGATAGTGTTCAGTGCTGTATCATTTGGATTTGTATATAAAAAGAAAAATCTGTAGGGGGTTATTTATGAAGGGCAGGATATACTGTATAGGTGTGGGACCGGGAGATTCCGAGCTTATGACGCTCAAGGCTGTGCGCGTTATAAAGGAATGTGATGTCATCGCTTATCCCTGTAAGGATGAGAAGGATGACACCTCTGCAGCTTTTAATATCGCAAAGCAGGCTGTACCGGAAATAACGGAGAAGCGCCTGCTGCCAATCTTCAGCCCGATGGTAAAGGACAGGAAGATAAGGCAGGAAAACCATGAAAGGGCCGCGGAGCAGATCTCTTCCTTGCTGGATGAGGACATGAAGGTGGCTTACCTCACGCTCGGTGATCCAATGGTCTACTGTACCTATACTTCGCTTGCGAAGCTCCTGTCCGAGCAGGGTCATGAGACTGAGTATGTGAGCGGCGTGACATCCTTCTGCGCAGCGGCAGCGAGGCTCGGCACACCTATAGCGGACTGGGATGAGACACTCAGCATACTGCCCGGCGTACATGATCTCTCCGCCCTAAAGCGTCCCGGCAGGCATGTCATAATGAAGAGTGCCGGTAAAATGCGTCAGGTAAAGGATGAACTCCGTGCTCTCGGAAAGGACGCTAAAGCCGTGGAAAACTGCGGGATGCCAGATGAAAAGATATACCGCAGTATCTCGGAGATACCCGATGATGCGGGGTATTTTACGGTAATGATAGTGTAGCAGGAGGCAATAGAGATGAGTAAAATCAAGGCAATAGTGTTCGCGCTTATGGCGGCGGTATTTTATGCGATAAACATCCCAATGTCAAAGCTGCTGCTGGATCATGCCGGACCGACGACAATGGCTGCACTGCTCTATATCGGGGCAGGTATAGGAATAGGGATACTTTCATGCATCGATAGAACAAAGAAAGTCGATCGGCAGATGCTTACAAAAAGCGATCTGCCTTTTGTGACGGGTATGATCCTGCTTGATATTGCCGCTCCGATCTTCCTTATGCTAGGCATAAAGTATGGTACATCGGCAAACGCTTCGCTGCTTGGAAACTTTGAAATAGTGGCAACCACTGTCATAGCGCTGATCATCTTCAAGGAAACCGTGTCGATAAGGCTTTGGGCCGCCATAGCGCTTATCACGTTTTCAAGTATCCTCTTGTCAGTTGACGGAACGGAAAGCCTGAGATTTTCCTATGGCTCATTTTTTGTTCTGATGGCTACTCTCTGCTGGGGCTTTGAAAACAACTGTACAAGGAAGATCTCATCAAAAAGCACTTATGAGATAGTGGTGCTAAAAGGATTATTCTCGGGATTCGGCGCACTTGCCATCGCATTTATCGCCCATGAGACCCTGCCTGAGTTCAGATATATAATTGCTGCGCTTTCACTTGGTTTTATATCATACGGACTCAGCATATTTATGTATGTCAGAGCACAGAATGTACTTGGCGCGGCAAAGACCAGTGCTTACTATGCGGCGGCTCCGTTTATAGGTGCTTTTCTGTCATTCGTTTTCCTGCATGAAGATCTTTTGTGGACCTATCCGATAGCCCTGATCGTCATGTCTGCCGGAACAGTCGTTGCAGTGGTTGATACGCTTATCAGATATCACACGCATCAACATCAGCATACATTTACACATACACATGACGGCTCTACTCATACGCATACGATAACCCACACCCATGGGCATGCGCACTATATAACCGATGCGGCGCACCGTCATTACCATTCTGTAAAGGAACTGGAAGATGCCTTAATATGATAATAATCTTTTATAATCTGGAAAAATCAGTTGATGTTTAGGAGCTGTTAATAAATAACTTTGCAATTTAGCGAAGTATGGCTTGTCGTAGGCAAGGCGAAGGAGGGAGTCGTAGCGGGCTACGGCGACCGACGACAACGCAGCATACGGCAAGACAGACAAGCCAAATTCAAAGATTATTTATTAACAGATCCT
>JAFUWM010000033.1 GCA_017483425.1 Lachnospiraceae bacterium
GACTCTCGGCTCTGTATATAAGGAGCGTACAGGGATAGATGCGGAGTTCTATATCGCGGATGCCTCGGACGGTGCAAGGAGGATTGGCTAGATACTTCGATGGAAGAAAAGCAAAAGAAATCTTATGAAGATATCACTATAAGAGAATGCCTTAAGACTATAGGATCAGAGGTAAAGCAGTTTAAGGGGGCGTCAATAGCGACCCCGCTTTGCATGATACTGGAGGTTTTGATGGAGATGATGATCCCTATGCTTATGGCACGGATCATTGACAGAGGAGTAGAAGCAGGAAATATGAGTGTCATACTGTCTACGGGCGGTATGATGCTCGTTATTGCTGTTATGGGACTGCTTGCCGGAATGGGGGGAGGTATATTCGGAGCAAAGGCTTCGGCTGGGCTTGCGATGAATCTTCGCTCAAAAATGTACCGGAATATCCAGACTTATTCATTCTCAAATATAGATAAATACTCGACATCGGGGCTTGTGACGAGACTCACCACAGACATCACGAACGTACAGAACGCGTATCAGGTGCTTTTGAGGATGGCGATGAGGGCGCCTATGTCGCTCGTGATAGCAATGACCATGACTATAATAATAAGCCCGAGACTTTCGACGGTATACCTTATAGCAGTGGTTTTTCTCGGATTGTTTCTGTTTTTTATCATCAGCAAGGTCACGGTATATTTCCGTGAGGTATTTGAAAAATACGATGACCTGAATGCTTCCGTACAGGAAAATGTTTCCGCGATAAGGGTTGTAAAGGCCTATGTCAGAGAAGAGCATGAGAAGAGTAAATTCAACAAGGCAGTAGAGAACCTCTACAATATGTTCATACGGGCGGAAAGCCTCATAGTTATGAATATGCCTGTCATGCAGGCAACGGTCTACACCTGTATCATACTTATAAGCTGGCTCGGCGCGAACGCGATCATACAGCACGAGCTTACGACAGGCGAGCTTATGAGTCTGCTCACATACTGCATGAATATACTCATGTCCCTCATGATGCTTTCGATGATCTTTGTAATGCTCACGATGTCCATGGCTTCGGCGCAGCGCATCACGGAGGTCATAAAGGAGGAGAGCGACCTTAAAAATCCGGAAGATCCGGTAATGGAGGTTCCTGACAGCTCGGTCGATCTTGCCGGAGTGAATTTCGGATATAATAAGACCGCCGAGGAGTATGTATTAAAGGACATAAACCTGCATATAGATCCCGGAGAGATGGTAGGGATCATAGGCGGCACGGGCTCCGCCAAATCATCGCTTGTAAGCCTGATCCCGAGGTTGTATGACGTATCCGAAGGGAGCGTGAAAGTGGGCGGCATCGATGTCAGGAAGTATGATCTTACGGTATTAAGGGACAAGGTTTCAATGGTCTTACAGCAGAATAACCTTTTCTCCGGAACCGTGCTTGAGAACTTAAGATGGGGCAATGAGGAAGCGACCGAAGAGGAGTGCATGGAGGCCTGCAGGATGGCTCAGGCGGATGAATTCATTGTGAAGATGCCAGATGGCTATAATTCACGCATTGAGCAGGGCGGCTCTAATGTATCGGGAGGACAGAAGCAGAGACTCTGCATAGCAAGGGCACTTGTAAAGAAACCGAAGATAATCATATTTGACGATTCGACGTCAGCGGTAGATACGGCAACCGATGCGAAGATCCGAAAGGCAATGAACGAGCAGATCCCCGATACGACTATATTCATCATAGCCCAGAGGATATCCTCGGTTCAGAACGCGGATAAGATAATTGTCATGGATGACGGCAGGATATCGGTTGTTGGAACCCATGAAGAGCTTTTGAAGAAATCAGAGATATACAGGGATGTATATGAGTCACAGACAGGCGGTACCGGTGACTTCGATAATCCCTTTGATTGAATGACAAGGAAGTACTGAAATGGCGGATGAAAAGGTAAAGGAAATAAGAGGCCCCGGCGGGGGCATGAGGGGTCGCCCCAGGGTCAAGGTCAAGAATCCCGGCAAGCTTTTTGCAAGGACAATGGGGTATATGATGAGATACTATACCCCGCATTTAGTAATAGTTGTGATATGCATCATAATAGGTGTGCTCGCAACCGTACAGGGAACCCTTTTCATACAGAATCTTATCGATGATTTCATCACTCCGATGCTGCTGAGCGGGAGTACGGATTTTGCGCCGCTGCTTCACGCAATATCAAGAGTAGCGGTGATATACGCTGTAGGTGTCATATCGACCTATGTCAATCAGCGCATCATGATAGTGGTGTCCCAGGGGACTCTGCTTCAGATACGAAAGGAGCTTTTTTCTCACATGGAGTCTCTTCCGATAAGGTATTTTGACACGCATGCCCACGGGGATATCATGTCCATATATACGAATGATATCGATACCTTAAGGCAGATGATATCCCAGGCAATGCCCCAGTTTTTGCAGAGCCTGATCACGCTCGTATCGGTTTTTATAAGCATGATATTTTTAAGCATACCGCTTACGGTACTGACTGTTGCCATGGTTGCGGTCATGCTTTTTTCCACGGGCTTTTTCGGAAAAAGGTCGGGGGCAAATTTCATAAGCCAGCAGAAGTCTCTGGGAGAGCTGAACGGCTTCATAGAAGAGATGATGGCGGGACAGAAGGTCGTGAAAGTTTTTAATCATGAGGATGAGGCTATAAGGGATTTTGACAAAAAGAATACGGCTCTCTATGACTCGGCTTATAACGCAAATAAATTCGCCAATATCTTAGGCCCTGTGAACGCGCAGCTCGGAAACGTGAGCTATGTGCTCTGCGCCGCGGTTGGAGGTGCGCTCGCGCTTAATGGGATCGGCTCTCTTACGGTAGGTAAGCTTGCGAGCTTTCTTACCTTTAACAAAAGCTTCAATATGCCGATAAACCAAATATCCATGCAGTTCAACTCGGTACTCATGGCGCTTGCGGGAGCGGAGAGGATATTTGCGCTGCTTGATTCTACGCCCGAGGCGGATGAGGGCTATGTGACGCTTACAAACGCCACTGTTTCACCTGATGGTACGATAAGCCCCGCAAAAGAGCATACAGGCGTATGGGCATGGGAGCATTATCATAAGGCAACGGATACTACGGATTATAAGCTGCTTGAGGGCGGGGTTGAGATGCATGACGTTGATTTCGGCTATAATGACGATAAGCTTGTGCTGC
>JAFUWM010000383.1 GCA_017483425.1 Lachnospiraceae bacterium
CTCGTACTGTCAGTCGAGCAATCCTCTCCGACTACGATCTCATAATCAAAATCTGTCTGCTGTGAAAGCACTGAATCCAACGATTTTTGCAGATACTTCTCATGATTATATGTGATGAACAAAACTGAAAGCACCGGTTCATTCATCTGCCGTCTGCTCCTTAAGCATCTGTTCAAAGCTCTCTCTGTCCACAGGCTGCACGTTTCCGTTTTCCACTGAGAATATCTGATCGCAGTTTCTTATCGTTGTAAGCCTGTGAGCTATTATAAGCATGGTCTTCCGTCCATGAAGCGAATCTATCGCCTCCATCACGGCGCGTTCCGTCTCATTATCAAGTGCCGCGGTAGCTTCGTCAAGCACCAGGAACTCGGGATCCCCATACAGTGCCCTTGCAATCCCTATCCTCTGCCTCTGACCACCGGAAAGCCGGACACCTCTTTCACCTACCTTGGTATCGAGTCCCTCGGGAAGCGATCTGATAAAATCAGTAAGCTGTGCTTCCCCCGCTGCTTCCCACACTTTCTCATCATCTATTGCTTCCCGCTCTATTCCAAACGCAATATTTTCCCTTATAGATTCATCTGACAGGAATATGGTCTGGGGGATATACGCGAGACGTTTGGCCCATGTCATGGGGTATTCATGAACGTTCATCATCCCATATCTGACGCTTCCGCTCTTCGGGAAGAATATGCCAAGAATGACATCCGCAAGGGTGGACTTGCCGGATCCCGTAGTCCCTATGAGCCCCACAGAGCTTCCTGCCTTTATCTCAAAGGATACCTCATGCAGTACGTCCTTTTCCGTATTCGGATAAGCAAAGCTGATCTTATCCGCAGCTATCATGTCCGCATTCGACAGATCGGGAGCGTCACTTTCATCCTTATACTCAATCTCCAGCATATCTTCTGTTTCCTTAAGATCATGATATATGAGATCTATGGAAGGCATGAGAAAAGATATCCCGTTGAAGTAATTCGCTATCTTTCCCACGGATGGCAGCAGCTTGAATGCGGCAACCGCAAAAGCCGCCAGCTCCGGTACTATCGTATTCATATCCGTACCCGAAAGAGCTTTTGCTATCATCACGGCAAGTATTCCCGCCATACATACCATCTCGATCAGATACTTAGGCACTGCGCCGAAAAAATTAGTGTGGATAAGAGCATCCATTTTCTGCTCTCCCCCATAGGTAAATTTATCGACAAAGTATTTTTCCCTGTGAAGTATCTTTATATCCTTGACTGCTCCCAAGGCCTCCTCTATAGCCTGATGCATGCGCCCGTCATATTCCTGATTTATCTGTCCATAACGGTTTGCCCGCTTTCTGGTAAGCGCCATAAACACTCCTACGCTTATCACGAGTATGAGCGCGATGGAGACCGTCATCACGGGATCCGTAACCAGCAGATAAATAACGAGCAGACCTGACAGCATCAGCTCGGATATAAGGCTCAAAAACTGCAGGATAAGCTGGAACAGCCTCTCACTGTCAAGCATGATATTTCGTATCATATCGGATGTATTGTGGTCGAGATGATATACATACGGTTTTTTCATATAGCAGTCAACAAGCCTTGATTCAACCTTTAACTGATTATGATAGATAAAACCATACAGGAAATAATACATTGCGCTTAAATATACATTTTTAACGATATAGATTATAATGATCGCCGCAGCAAGGCCTACAAACATGCTCTGGGTATCGTAGAGCCCAAAAACATCCCTGAAGCTTTTCAGGAAGAAATTAGTCTCTATCTTTTCCGGAGTAGTAACGACCGTGGTAAGCGGCATAAAAAGGGACACCCCTAACAGCTCAAATATCGCTCCGATAAATATAGCTATCAGGAGTACGAACATACTCCGCTTTTGCTTTTTATTAAATATATATGATATTTCCGACAGAAGTTTTTTCATACTATCGATCTGAGTCTTCTTCTTAAAAGCAGGAGTTTTCTCCTGAACAGTATCCTTTTGCGGCGCTTTTCATCTACGTTTTTAAGCTCTTCAAATATTATCTCTTCCTGGATCTTTGTCTGCCCGTCTTTGTCCAGAGCCGACAGCCCAGCACCCTCGGTATATGCTGTACCAAATTCCCCTGTACAGTAAAATTCATGATCCCTCGCAAGCTTCAGCAGCAGCTCATAGTCTTCAAAAAGACTCCTTTTTTCGTTATATCCCCCCGCATTTCTAAGGGTCTCCGTCTTTACGATGTAATCCCTCATGATCGAATCCCATTTTCTGGTTATGAGCAGATCTTCATAAACATTGCCGTTCAGATAATATGAACCATTCTTTTTTTTAGTGCGCTGCTTTCCGTCAGAAGAAAAAAAGCTTGTGACGGAATAAGCTACTATATCTCCTCCCTTTTCTTCCTGAAGCGCCATTTCCAAAGCCAGCTTTTCCCTGTTGCAATAATGATCGTCGGCATCTATAAAGGTGACATATTCCGTATCCGCAAGTGAAAGTCCCAGATTCCTCGTATTGCTCACGCCGGAATTTTTCGGCTTGTAATGCGCCCTTACATCAGGATATCTTTTGGTCAGCCGGTCTATTACCGCACCGGAATCATCAGTTGATCCGTCGTCCACTATTATTACCGCTGCCGGCTTGAAGGTCTGGCCTTCTATGCTTTCGATACATTTCCTCAGATATCCGGCTTTATTATAGTTGGGAACTATGACAGTAAGCCCTTCTGTCATTTCAAAAACTCCTCTACATCCGAAAATCTGTCAATATTGGATCTGATCCACCGCTCGTCCTTCTCCCACCATTTATCCGCAAGAAGTTTTTTTATCTGCTCTTCGTTAAATCTGTATTTTATCGTTTTGGCGGGCACGCCTACATTTATCGAATACGGCGGGACATCTTTCGTTACAAGGGCTCCCGTTCCGACAACGGCTCCGTCGCCTATTTTCACCCCGCCCATTATGCGAACATCATTTCCAAGCCATACATCCGATCCTATCTGTGTGCGCCGTGACGGCATATCCTGAAATCTGTTTTCCGTGACGTAGGTAAAGCCTGCTACATCCGTCGTCACATTAAAGGCCGGATGCAGAGCCACGAGCTTTTCCGTAGGATGAGAGCCTATGATATTTTTAACATCACTTCCTATGCTTGTGTATCTGCCTATATCCGCATCCGTAAGATCACAACCGCTCTGTACATAGGAGCCGTATCCCATAGTGCAGTTCTTTAAGAAAGCATCCTTACCTACATAGTTCCTTCCCTCAAGCTCTGTGCCTATGATATAGGATCTCTGTCTCATGATGCTGTGCGTTTTTAATTCTTTATATGCCCTGACCCACGGCCATATCCAGAAACGGTATAGTATTGATGCCGCCTCCGCGGCTTTTCGTTTAATAAATCTCATCACCCTGTCCCAGTCAGCTCCGATATCGTATCCACCATATGCTCCCATGAAAACCTGGGCGCATCCTGCCTTATATATTCCGCAAAATCTACTGTCTTTTTTAATTCATAAAATCTCTGGATTGCCTTTGAAAGCTCCTCCGGATCTCCGGGTTCGCAAAGCACACCTGTCTCGCCGTCAGTGACAACCTCCGGCAACCCTCCGACCGTTGTCGCGATAACGGGCTTTTCAAATCCGAACGCTATCTGCGCTATCCCCGACTGGGTAGCGTCCAGATACGGCAGCACCACGGCATCACATCTCTCAAAAAACTCGCCGACTTCCCTGTCAGGAATATATCCGTCCTTTATGGATATCCTGTCGGTTAAATGCAGCTCGGATATCATATGCTCGTATTCAGCCTTCGCGCCGCCAAAATCTCCGACGATATTAAGATGAACGATCTCGGGTATGGAAGACATGGCCTGTATCAGAAGCTTCAGTCCTTTATAGGGTCTTACAAATCCGAAAAACAAAATAACCGATGCCTGATCGACGGGAACAGCCCCGCTGTCTGTCTCAACCCTCTTAAACTCGCTGTATGTGGGATGCATATTGACACGGTATCTTGCGTCGGGAACTATTGTTTTTAATTCATCCGCTTCCTTTGTCGAATGCAGTATGAAGAAATCTCCCCTTTTCAGCGTTTTTTTGGTAAGATAGCGGTCAAACGGAAATCTCTCATGGGGAAACACGTTGTGACAGATGAATAAGACCTTTGACTTCAGCCTTTTTGCAAGCATCTGATAGCAGGGGGCAAAGTAAGGGTGCCACCATTGTATTACCGTAAGCCCGGGATCGATCTCATTGATATGCCGGGCGGTATTTTTGATGCTTTTGATACTTGCCGTATTCAGTATGAAATCAGTTTCATCAACCTTAAAGCTGTCATTACTGAAATCCCTCTGCTCCTTACGGAAAAGCAGCTTAGGATACTGCATGGAATAGGAGAGCATCGTTACATCATATCTCTCCCTCAATGCACGACAAAGCAGTCCGGTGTAATGACTTATCCCTCCCTTAAAGGGATATACCGGACCGATAAGGACGATCTTCATTCTGTTTTCGTCAGCTGTCTCCCGCATCCTTTTGTCCTGACTCTCCGGCCTCCATGCGGCGTACGCGGTACTGTACATCCTCCAGTATCTTTCTGTTAGCAGCGATGATATCTGCCTGAAGCCCCAGTATAAAGGTCATAAATCCTATGATTATCAACATGGTCGCGACAACAAGAGACTGGGTATGCCCGGCCCCGTTACCTCTGGCAAAAAAGACAAGGAATCTGATGACATATGCCAGACCTATTGTAAAGGGTATAAGCCCGCAAATACTGAAAAAAGTTAACGGCCTGTACATAAGGAATGCCCTGACTATCGTGAGCATGGATTTTTTGATATAGCTTCCCATACTGTGAAAAAGCCGGGACTTTCTAAGCTCCGGATTCGTCCTGACAGGAACTGACGTGATAGCCATTTTATTCCTGCCGGCCTGCACTATCGTCTCCAGAGTGTAAGTGTACTGATTTATAACGTTCAAATGCATTGCCGCGTCCTTGGAAAAAGCCCTGAAGCCTGACGGAGCATCAGGTATATCCGTATCCGAAGCAAGGCGCACCACATAGCTCCCCAGATGCTGGAGCTTTTTCTTTAACGGAGAAAAATCCTTTATTTCATCTATCGGCCTCTCTCCTATGACTATCTCGGCCTTTCCGTCAAGTATGGGTCTTACCAGTTTTTCTATATCTTCTCCGCAATACTGGTTATCCGCGTCCGTATTCACTATTATGTCTGCGCCGTTTCTGATACAGGCGTCAAGCCCTGCCATGAATCCTTTTGCAAGACCTTTATTCTGTGGAAAGCTTACCACGTAGTTCACGCCCCAGTCCCTTGCGACCTGTACCGTATCATCACTGCTGCCGTCATTTATTATCAGATACTCTATCTCATCTATCCCGTCTATATGTCTCGGCAATGCATCCAACGCTATCGTAAGTGTTTTTGCCTCATTGTAGCATGGTATCTGTATTATAAGCTTCATCTGCCATTCCTCTTGCCTTTATGCTTTGTGGTCCTCGGAGGTTTTCCTCGCAATATATATGGGTCTCTGCTTCGTCTCAAGGTAAGTCTTCGCCAGATACTGGCCTATTATGCCCAGACAGAAAAGCTGAATACCCGCAACCAGCAGTATGATACATACCATGGATGACCATCCGCTTGTCGGATCGCCTATTATCAGCTTTTTCACAATGATGAAGATTATCCCGAGAAAAGCGACGGCCGCCATGATTATCCCAAACCATGTGGCTATGGAAAGCGGCGCGGTAGAAAAACCTATGATCCCCTCCATTGCATAGCCGAAAAGCTTCCAGAATGACCACTTTGTCTCTCCTGCCACCCTTTCTACGTTCTCAAACTCTATCCATTTTGTATTAAAGCCTATCCAGCCGTAAATGCCCTTAGTGAAGCGGTTATACTCCTTCATACTTACTATCGCATCCACCATACGACGGGTCATGATCCGGTAATCCCTTGCTCCATCCACTATATCCGCAGAGCTCATGCGGTTTATCAGCCTGTAAAATCTCCTTGCGAAAAAGGATCTTATTACGGGCTCGCCTTTTCTTGTCACCCGTCTCGTGGCCGCGGAATCATAGCCTTCCTCGATGACTGCCCTGTACATTTCCGGAAGCAGTGCCGGAGGATCCTGCATATCGGCATCCATAGTGACCGCATAGTCTCCTCTTGCGTTTTTTAGCCCTGCATACAGGGCTGCTTCCTTTCCAAAATTGCGACTGAACGACACAAATCTTACCCTGTCGTCTTTTTCCCTCAAGGACTCTATAGTCTGCAGCGTACCGTCTTTACTTCCGTCATCTATGAACAGATACTCAAAATCAAGACCATTCCACGCTTCCCGCATTTTGGACGCGGTTTCCGTGATAGCCTCATAAAAAAACGGTATGGCCTCCTGCTCGTTATAACAGGGCACAACCACGCTTATTAAACTCATCAGCCTCCCTTTCGCCTGAGTATGTCGTATTCCTCGGGAAATGCACTGAGCATTACCCTTACTTTCTGCCCCGGATGAGGCGCGCTCTCCTGGGCTTCCCCGTCCTCATTTATTATAGACTCCACGGTGCAGATAGTATTATCACCGCTGCGTCTCATTATCTCTATTTCTTCTCCTACGGAAAACTTATTTTTCTGCCGGAGAATGAACGATCCGTCCTCCGCTATATCTTCCGCATGTCCGAGATATGTATACTCTGTCACATAGGTATTGCTGTCGTATATCTGCGAACCGCTGTCAGGCTTCCCGAAATAAAACCCGGTGGTAAAATTCCTTGTGGTGCATTTTCCTATCTCTTCTTTATACCACTCCAGACGGTTCCTGTATCTTTCGGGAGATTCCAGATAGTCGGTTATCGCCGCTTTATATGTACGGGCTACGCATGCCACATACAGAGCCGTTTTCATCCTTCCCTCGATCTTAAAGGAATCTATACCCGCTTCTATAAGCTCAGGTATATGCTCTATCATGCACAGGTCTTTGCTGTTCATGATATAGGTGCCGCGCTCGTTTTCAAACACGGGAAAATACTCCCCCGGTCTGGTTTCCTCCTCTAAGGTATACTTCCACCTGCACGGATGAGTGCATTCTCCGCGGTTCGCATCCCTGCCTGTCAGATAGTTTGACAGCAGGCACCTTCCCGAATACGAAATACACATGGCTCCGTGTATGAAGCATTCCATTTCAAGCGATGCCGGTATTTTGGATCTTATATCCTTAAGCTCTTCAAGCGACAGCTCTCTCGCGGCAACGACCCGCTTTGCTCCCATATCCGCCCAGAAACGGTACGTCATGTAGTTCGTATTGTTCGCCTGTGTCGATATGTGCCTGTCTATCTCGGGGCATACTTCCTTTGCTATCGTATACATGCCGGGATCCGCTATAATAAACGCGTCCGGCTTCAACTCCTTCATTTCCCCAAAATAACGGTAGGCTTCGTCTATGTCCTTATCATGCGCAAGGATATTTGCGGTCACATGAACCTTTGCGCCTCTCTCATGTGCGAAGCGTATCCCCTCGGCCATCTCGTCCTTTGTAAAATTCTTTGCTTTTGCTCTTAGCGAAAAAGTCTCTCCGCCTATGTAAACGGCATCCGCCCCGTAGATCACGGCTGTCTTAAGCTCCTCTAATCCCTTGGCAGGGCACAGAAGTTCCGGTTTCTTCATAGGCATCTCACAGAGAAAGTGATCCCGTCGCCTACAGGCAGTATGGATGTATCGAGCCTTTCATCATTTGATACCATATCCAGAAACTCCCTCATTCGCTTATGGATCGTGCGGTCTCTTCGTTCTACTATAAACTTCGACTCCATTATCTCCCCACCCTGCAGGATATTGTCGGCGATTATGACCGAGCCTTTACGGGTGAGCCTCATAGTCTCAGCCAGATAGTCCGGATACTGCCCTTTTGCCGCATCTATAAATACAAGATCATATGGCACATCCAGACTCTTCATTATCTCTAAAGCGTCACCCTTTATAAGATTTATCCTTCCGGAAAGCCCGGCCTCTCTTATATTTGCTTCTGCTGCAGGAATACGTATCTCCCAGTCTTCAACTGTGTCTATTATGGCTTCACGGCTCTCATCTGCCCGTGCCATCATTATGGATGAATACCCTGTGGCAGTTCCAAGCTCCAGTATTCTCCGGGGCTTTGTCAATACTACGACACATCTTAAGAAAGCCTCTGTTTCCTCCCGTATAACAGGTACCCCTTCCAGCGAGGCCTTTTTTCTTAATTCCTGAAGCTTACCGTCAGTCTGTATATATTGCTTAATGAACTCCGAGATACGGCCTCTGTCCATGTCTACGATCCGTCTTCCGTCGCTTCTTCCTCCGAGACTGACGGAGACATCGCCGCCAGCATGTCCTCTGCCGTCATAGAGGTGTTCAACGTATACATGCCGGGTTCAAGCTTTCCATGATAATCGGAAAATCTCTCCTGAAGAGCAAACAGCCTTTCATCCCTGATGAGTCCATATCCCTTAAGTATCTCCGCAGTATCCGACACGGAGCTCCCCATCGGGATATTCACGACTATGTCCACTCCTTCACCCTCCGCCATGGGGGGCTCGGAATAGATCCTGTATCCATAGTCATATGCCGTAATGCATATCTGCTTTATCGCATAGATCACAACTACTACTATGGCCGCTCTGACTATAAAATTCAATATACCTGATATCAGTGAACTGATCTTCATAATTAAAAGTCAATCTCGCTCATGAGTCTGTCGTACATCGACTGCATCATGTGAAAAAATGTCCATTCCGTCATCAGAAAATCGTAAACCTCCGGTGTCTCCAGAAGCTCGGCATTTCTTTTTCTGAGTTCCTCGACCCTGTCGTATATATCCTCATGCTCGGGAGCATGCTGCAAAAAATAATTATCCCTTCTGAAGACCATTACCTGATCGTAAAGATCCGGCTTCCTGTGAAGCACCTCCACCATATGGATATAATCCTTATACTCCTGAGTCTCCTTTAACATATCCGAAAATTCATCTATATGTTCATTCAAATCCGCCTCGGTATACAAGACTAAACCTCCATTATCACCGGCAGTATCATCGGACGTCTCTTTGTTCTCTGCCATACATAGCTGGAGAGATTCTCCCTTAACGCCTGCCGTATCTTGCCCCAGTCGTTCACGTTGCGATCCTGAAGCTCCTCTATCGTCATCTCAAGGACATCCGTCGCGTCTTCCATGAGCTCGTCAGCTTCCTTTACATAGACAAACCCTCTCGATATTATCTCAGGCCCTGAAAGAACCTGATTGGTTCCTCTCTCCATCGTAAGAGCTATTACTACGACACCATCCTCGGAAAGCCTCTGCCTGTCACGAAGGACGACCGAGCCTACGTCTCCTACTCCAAGCCCGTCCACATATACGGAATCCGTATGGATATGCCCCGCGATAGACGGTTTTGAGTCATCGTCCGCTATTTCGAGCACATCTCCGGAATTTATCATAAGTATATGCTCTGAATCATACCCAAGCTCTTTTGCTATACGTGCCTGAGCATGCCTGTGTCTTATCTCTCCGTGTATGGGCAGCGCGTATCTGGGCTTCACAAGTGAATAAATAAGCTTTATCTCTTCCTTGCAGGCATGTCCGGAAACATGCACATCCTGAAAGATGACCTCGGCTCCGTTCGATTCCAGTTCATTTATCACCCTATCCACGGCCTTTTCATTACCGGGGATCGGAGTCGATGAAAAGACTATGGTATCACTGGGCCTTATCGTTACTTTTTTGTGTATATTCTGAGCCATCCTCGACAGTGCCGCCATTGATTCCCCCTGCGATCCGGTGGTGATTATCACCGTCTTTTCATCAGGATAGTTCTTAAGGTCATTAAGATCCACAAGGGTGTTTTCCGGTACCTTTATATACCCGAGCTCAGTGGCGACCTCTATGACATTTGTCATTGATCTGCCTTCTACCGCAACCTTCCTTCCGTACTTAAACGCGGTATTTATGATCTGCTGGACGCGATCCACGTTGGACGCAAAGGTCGCTATGATAAGCCTGTTGTCCTGATGCTCTCCGAAGATCTCATCAAATATGCGTCCGATCGTTCCCTCGGATTTCGTGAAGCCTTCTCTCTCGGCATTTGTCGAATCGCACATGAGCGCCAAAACGCCCTTTTTGCCTATCTCCCCGAATCTTTGCAGGTCTATGGCATCACCGTATACCGGAGTGTAATCCACCTTAAAATCTCCGGTATGTACAACTATCCCCGCCGGACTGTATATGGCAAGAGCCGCCGCGTCCGCTATGGAGTGGTTTGTCTTTATGAACTCTATACGGAACTGCCCCAGGTTTATGGATTGTCCGTGAGCTATGACCTTTCTCTTTACTGTTCCCAGCATGCCATGCTCTTCGAGTTTTTTGTCTATGAGCGCTATCGTCAGCTTCGTCGCGTAGATCGGTACATTGATCTTTTGCAGGACATAAGGAAGCGCTCCTATATGATCCTCATGTCCGTGTGTTATCACAAATCCCCTGACCCGGTTTATATTCTCTTCCAGATAGGAAACGTCCGGGATACACAGGTCAACGCCAAGCATATCATCCTCCGGAAATGCCAGCCCGCAGTCCACGACGATGATAGAATCCTCATACTCAAAGGCCGTGATATTCAAGCCGATCTGCTCCAGGCCGCCCAGCGGAATAATACGCAGCTTTGAGTGAGGCAGATCCATATTCGGTTTTTTCAAACTACTGCTCCTTCTTAAGTCAAAATTCAAGAGCAATGTCCGCTTCGTCGAGAAGCTGGTTAAATACCGCAGCTACAGCATCACGCTCACTGTCTGTAAGCTCATCGGTATAAGCCGCCGTCTCCTCGTCCCCTGCGGAAAACTGCTCCTTTAATATAAATGCGTTATCCTCCGTGTCCGCCACAAGAAGATATGTATTGCCGCCGAGGGTGGTCGTCTCTATGACCTCATACAAGGCGGTATTGTTTTCTTCATCCGTAAATTCAATACTATTCATTCGTATTTCTCTGATCCAGATAGTCCGTCAGGATTATCGCCGCTGCCATAGCGTCTATATGCGCTTTAGGATCCTTTTTGTAGTTCCCGGTAAGCGAGATGATCTCCGCCGCCTCTACGGTAGTAAGCCTCTCATCCTGCATGACAGTCTCCACGCCCGTGCGCTTAGTCAGCTCCTTTGCAAAGCTTCTGGCAAGAGCCGCCCTCTCCCCCTCAGTACCGTCCATATTAAGGGGAAGGCCTACGATAATGAGTTCCACCTCGTACTCTTTAATGATCTCTTCTACGCGGCGGTAAGTCTGCCTTAAATGATTCTCTTTCGTACGGGTTATCGTCTCGAGACTTCCCGCAGTCAGCCCAAGCCCGTCGGTAACGGCAACACCTACCGTCTTCGATCCGTAGTCAAGTCCTAAGATCCTGCCGGACATCAGGCGTCTTTATGTGCGTCCCAGTTTTTATTCTTTATATAATCTGTAAGAAGCTCCTCCACCAGCTCGTCTCTCTCGACCTTCATGATAAGGCTTCTTGCATTGTTATGGCTCGTTATATACGTGGGATCACCTGACATTATATATCCGACTATCTGATTCACAGGATTGTAGCCTTTTTCTGTCAAGGCCTCGTATACCGCCTGCAATACAACTCTTACACCCGTCTCCGGCTCTGTCTCAACCTTAAAAAATTGTGTGCTTCCTATGTCCATCATGATCAGTTCCTGCTCCTTATATACTAAATCTGCACATAGATAGTTAATATTTTACCTTATGCCTCCAAAATACGCAAATGAGCCGCACACATCCGTGCGGCCCACCTGCTTTACCGGTTACAATTTCAAAACTATTACTTTGTGCTGTTCTTCTTCTCGGCAAGTATGTCAAATACGACAGCCGCCAGAAGAACTACGCCCTTTACGACCTTCTGCCAGTTGGCATCAACGCCCATAAGGGACATTCCGAGGTTTATGACACCTATCAGTGTAGCTCCTACTACCATTCCGAAAATGTTTCCTGCTCCGCCGTATGCCGAAACTCCTCCGACTACGCAGGCAGCGATCGCGTCCATTTCGTAGTTGGTTCCTGCAGTTGAGTTTGCTGCCTGGAACCTTGCAGTGACTATATATGTCGTTATAACCGTCAAAAATGCCATGTTGAGATACGCGAGGAACATGATCTTTCTCGTATCCACGCCGGAGAGCCTCGTGGCTTCGGCATTTCCGCCTATAGTATAGAAGTATCTTCCAAGCGTTGTCCTTGAAGTGATGAAGTTATAAATTAGAACGATAACAACCACCCATATAAGGACTGTAGGGATACCGCCCGCAAGTGCCAGCTTGTATGCAAATAGCATGATCGCAGCAACCGAGAGTATGCACTTGATAAGAAGTGATCCCATTGATTCTGCTTCATATCCTTTCCTGACCTTGGTAGCCCTGCTCATGAAAGATGTTACCACTACTACAACGCTGGCGATGATCCCCGCTATAAGGCATACCGCATTCATCTGACCGACAGGAGTTGAAAAAACCTTACCGGAAAAGACTGCCAGAAAGCCCTTCTGTGCCGCAAGTGAAATACTCCCTGTCGTACTGTTCGCACTGAGAAGCGCCGTGCCCCAGCCTCTGAACGCAAGGTAGCCGGCAAGTGTAGCTATCCATGGCGGGATATTTACATAGGCTATCAGATAACCCAGTATCACACCATAAACTATACCGACCAAAAGCATAACAAGAACGGATACCCCGGGATTAACCTGTTTGACGGTCATGAGCATACCGCCTATCGCTCCCAAAAAGCATACAAAAGAACCGC
>JAFUWM010000384.1 GCA_017483425.1 Lachnospiraceae bacterium
GTCCAGGATAAGATACTGGAAAGATAAGTTTGGCGTAACGATCCCGGTTTCGGTAAATGTGTCAAGGATCGATATATATGATCCACAGATTGAGGATAAGATCAACGGTTTAGTTGATGAATACGGGCTTTCTCCGGAGGATCTGCATTTGGAGATAACGGAGTCCGCGTATTCCGATAATGCGGAGCAGCTTATCCAGGTGGTAGAGAACTTCCGTAAAAAGGGATTTCTCATAGAGATGGATGATTTCGGCGCGGGATATTCGTCACTGAACATGCTTGCGAATCTTCCTATCGATGTTTTGAAGCTTGATATGAAATTCATACAGGATATACATACGGATGAGAAATGCCTGCGCATGGTGCAGCTTATCATGGATATAGCCCGATTCCTCAAAGTACCGGTGGTTGCAGAGGGTGTCGAGGTAGAGGAGCAATGTCGGCTTTTGAAAGATATGGGCTGTCAGCTCATACAGGGATATTATTTTTCCAAACCGGTTCCGGCAGCGGAATTTGAAAAATTTATAACAAGAACAGAGGAGGTATAGTATCATGATAACTTTGGAGACGTTAAAGGAGTATGGGGCAAATACGGACGAGGCTCTTGCAAGATGCATGAACAATGCGGACTTTTACGTCATGCTTGTTGGAAAATCACTGAATGATGCAAATTTTGATAAGCTGAAAGAAGCCATAGCGGCTAAGAATCTTGATGAGGCGTTTTCCGCAGCGCATGCGCTGAAAGGTGTCGTGACAAATCTGTCGCTTACCCCTCTTGCAGAGCCGATCATAGAGATAACCGAGGCGCTGAGAGCCGGAGAGGACAGAGATTACAGCGGTCTGCTGAATACAATGGATGAGCAGCTTGCCAAGCTGAAAGCCCTGGCATAATAAACAGCTTCAGAAGAAAAAAAGAAACCCCCCGCGACTGCCGCAGGGGGTTTTTGAATAATATTCTTTTTTTATTTAACCTGTTATCTCTTTTCCGTGTATCGTGAAGAAATTCATCTCCTCGTGCAGTTCCTTAGCGAGCTTCTGAAGGTCAGCCGCCTCGTTGCTGATAAATTCAAATGTCGCGTTGAGCTCTTCCATGGAAGCGTTGGTCTCTTCGGTAGATGCGGCATTCTCTTCTGATATAGCAGAAAGGTCTGATATGATGCTTACGAGGTTGTTCTTTGCTTCGTTCAGGCTGTGAGAGCTGGTAGCAATATCATCGGCACGCGAGGAAACATTGACAACACCCGATTCCATCTCATGCATATCATTGACGGTAGCGTCTATCTGCTGGCTCTGCATCTCAAAGCTCTTTCCAAGCTCATCAACTGTCGTGACGCTCTTTGAAGACTGCTCTATGAGCTCAGTGACTGTATTTGTGATCTCAACCGTAGCTTCCCTGGACTGCTCTGCAAGAGAACCGATCTCGGTTGCGACTACGGCAAATCCGCGTCCTGCCTCGCCGGCTCTTGCTGCCTCTATCGAAGCGTTGAGGGCAAGGAGGTTTGTCTGTGATGAAATATTGGAAATGAGGTTTGATGCTGTTGATATATTCTTTACAGCCTCATTTGTGGAATTGATCTGATCGGCGATGATCTTCATTGATTCCACGACTTCAGAATTCTGGCTTAAAAGTGACTGGAGAGCCTGCATCGCGTTATCACAAGATGTACGCATTGCGGTTGTGTACTCGCTCATTTCCTTGACTTTTGTGTTGATGCTCTCGATAGCTTCTCCGATATCGTTCGTATCCATGGCTGCGCCTTCTACGCTTTCTGCCTGGCTTACAGCGCCCTTTGAAACCTCATCCATTGCCTGGGTAACCTGGGTGGATGCCGTAGAAGCCTGCTCCGAAGAATCGGAAATATCCGCGCTGTCCTTTGCGACTCCGTCTGCGAGATGAAGAGTGGTGGTTATGACTTCCTCCAGCTCAGCGTCTATCTTTTTTGTACACTCGGCTATAATGCCAAGCTCGTCTCTTCTTGAAAGAGCGTCCTCATGTATATCAATGGAAAGATCTCCGTTTGCGAGATGCTCAAGGGATTTTACTATCTCATGTATAGCAGGTTCCATTGACCGGTCTACAAAGAAGCATATTACAATAAAAACCGCGAGGATGACCACTGCCGCGATGATCATGACAGGAGTTTTTGCCTGCATGCTTGCCATAATAATAAGGATTGCTGCTGATACGACCATTGAAATGCAGGCGATCAGAGCGATATGGACTACCATTTTCTGTTTTCTTTCCATAATGAAATTACCTTCCCCTTCCCTTTGATTAGGATAAAACAAATGATAAATAATTATTTTACACTCTATCGGGGTCAGTGTCAAAGAATTCTATTTGATAAATGCCGAAAAATAGGGTATTATGTCCAATAGTATGGCGCAGCTTGATGAAGAATAAAAACTGCGATGAACGACAATCTGATAACAGATTTAGGATTTAGGAGGAGTGTATTAATGGGAACGAGTGAGAAAGCGCAGGGGGGATGGCGCGCAAATAAATGGGTCAGAGCCGCAATTCCGGCGCTGCTGCTTCACTGCAGCATAGGAACCGTATATTGCTGGTCGGTTTTCAGTCAGGAGATAGCCGAGCATATAGGACACGAAAAGTCGAGTGTTGAATGGGCGTTCAGCTTCGCGATCTTCTTTTTAGGAATGTCGGCGGCTTTCCTTGGAAACGTGGTGGAGAGAGATATCCACAGATCCTCTCTCATAGCGACCATTTGTTTTTCAGCAGGAATGCTTTTGACAGGATTTTTCATATATTACGGAGGAAATCACCAGGGCAGCGTACTGGCGCTGGTAGGCATCTATTTGAGCTATGGGTTTATCATGGGCGTAGGTCTGGGTACCGGATATCTTTCTCCGGTCAAGACCCTTATGCTCTGGTTCAAGGATAACAAAGGTCTGGCGACAGGACTTGCAGTCGCGGGCTTTGGCGCTGCAAAGGCTATAGCAAGCCCCATAATGACGGCGATCCTGAATTCAATGGACGGCGGCGTTTACAAGATGTTCTGGATCTTGGGCTGTGTATATTTCGTAATGATGTTTTGCGGACATCTGCTCCTTGCGAAGCCTGCTGACTGGCATGAGCCGAGCGCTGATGAGAAGAAGCCCAGCACACTTGAAGTCATAAAGACCAAGCCTATCACAAACTATATCGGAATATGGGTGATGTTCTATATCAATATAACCTGCGGACTCGCGCTGATATCACAGGAAAAGGCTATAGTGAAATGTGTCGGTCTCGTGGCGTTTGCGGGGATCATATCTTCGATATCGGCGATATTCAATGCGGGCGGCCGTCTCGGATTTTCCGCATGGGCTGATTATCAGAAAGACAGGAATACTATTTATAAGATCATATTCATTCTTTCCATAGTATTTACGGCGCTCGTCATACTTACCGGAGGAATAAAGAACGGATATGGAAACGGACTTCTTATAGCTCTCGTACTGGGACTTATCATGGTCGTAAACGCAGGCTACGGCGGAGGCTTCTCAAACGTTCCCACTCTGCTTTCCGACCATTATGGCATGGGCAGCATTTCCGCGATACACGGCATCACGCTCTCCGCATGGGCTTTTGCCGGACTTACAGGCAACCAGATAGCGACCTACATAGTAAACCATACCGGAGAATTCATGGATATAGACGGATATTCGGTCAATCCGCAGGGATATCAGAACGTGCTTTACTTCACGGTGGTTATGTATATAATAGCTCTTGTGCTTTGCTTTACGCTTGTAAGGCCGAGCGGTAAGGCGGCAGCAGAACTGGAAGCAAAAAAAGCAAAGAGTTGAACTTAGATATAAAGAAAGTTAAGGACAGGGTTTTCAGCATGGTTGATGTCGGCTTCGTGGAAGACGGCATCAGCCGGGCTTACGATATTGTTAATCTGCTGATCATACTCATAAATCTTGTGGTAAGCATTGCGCTTACCTTTGATAATATAAGAGCGGCTTACGCGGGATTTTTTACGGCTATCGAGGCATTAACGATAGCCTTTTTTGCGCTTGATTATATATTGAGACTTTGGACATCGGATCATCTCTATCCGGAGCTTTCAAAGCCCATGGCGCTGCTCAGATATGTTGTTTCCGCCGCGGGTATAGTGGATCTTGTATCTTTTCTTCCGTATTACCTTCCGGCTTTTTATCCTGCGGGAACAGCGGCTTTCAGACTTTTCAGGGTCATGAGGATCTTTAAGCTTTTCAGGATAGGGGCGTATTCGGATTCCCTCAGTATAATCGGAACCGTAATATATAATAAAAGACAGCAGCTCTATTCATCTATATTTATCATCATCGTACTTATGGTGGCATCAAGCCTCTGCATGTACAGCGCCGAGCATGAGGCGCAGCCGGATGTATTTAAAAATGCTTTTTCCGGACTATGGTGGGCGGGGTCCACACTGCTGACCGTGGGTTACGGAGACATATATCCCGTGACAATGACAGGCAAGGTAATGGGAACCGCGATAGCTTTTTTGGGCGTGGGCGTGGTTGCGATCCCGACAGGTATAATATCCGCCGGGTTCATCGAGCAGTATAGTGAATTGAAGCAGCAGGAAAACGAAATGGGAGAGGTTTCATTCTGCATAAGGCTTACTGCCGGGGATGCATGGGTAGGATGTAATATAGACAGGATTTCCATACCGCGGAGTATGAAGATTTCTGGTATAATACGTGATAATGTCAGGATAAATCCTGAGCATGATGTGAAGCTTGAGGCCGGTGATGTATTGACTATAAAGACGGAGTTGACCAAATGAAATTATCACTTATAAAAAAGAAAGCTTTATTATTGGTTCTAATCCTTATGGTATTTGTGCTGGCGGGATGCACTGAGGAAGAAGCAGGAATTGCGGGCGGCGCTGAGACTGCGGAAACCACAGAGCCGGTATCCATAGAATCGGATATATCCTCTAAAGCGGTGATCGTTGATGAGGTACCGGGGACATCGGATGCAACCTCGGAAATGGTGGTTATAACCGCCGGAGAGGCGGCAAATGAGGGAGAACCGGATGAGTCAGGCAATCTGTTTTCGGATGAGGATATATCCTCAGAGGATGATAGCGGACTGTTCGGAGAGCAGGATGGCGTATCGGAAAATGATGCTGACGCAGAGGATCAGGACGGGGTATCAGAAAATGAAGCGGATGATCCTGAGGAGGATACGGTGTCGGAGGACGCAGCGGATGAAGAAGATACCGAAGCCCAGACTGTACAGGTTTCGGGATCCGGCAGGGTCGTCGCGATAGATGCGGGACATCAGGCAAAGGGAGACAACAGCAAGGAACCTATAGGGCCGGGCTCCAGTGAAATGAAGGCCAAAGTTGCGGGGGGAACCAGCGGTGTTGTAAGCGGTCTTGCCGAGTATCAGCTCACTCTTCAGGTGTCCTTAAAGCTTCAGCAGGAGCTTCAGAACAGAGGATATCAGGTTGTAATGATAAGGACAACTAATGATGTAAACATCAGTAATTCGGAGAGAGCCCAGATGGCAAATAATGCGGGAGCGAACGCCTTTATAAGAGTGCATGCAAACGGTTCCACGAATTCTTCAGCCAGCGGAGCAATGACCATATGCCAGACCCCGTCAAATCCTTATAATGGCTCCCTTGCTTCCCAGAGCAAGGCGCTTTCAACAGCGGTACTTGACGGACTTGTGGCAGCTACCGGCTGCAAAAGGGAGCGTGTCTGGGAGACAGATACCATGAGCGGTATCAACTGGTGCCAGGTTCCTGTTACTATAGTGGAAATGGGATATATGACCAATCCGAATGAAGATGCCCTTATGGCTACCGATGACTATCAGTGGAAGATAGCCAGGGGGATAGCCGATGGAGTCGATACATTTCTTAAGTGATATTTGACGCATGAAAATCATTACAGGGGGCAGATATAACGGCAAGCTGGAATATGTTATGGACAATCTGTGTTTTTCGGAACCGGATATACTGGATCTGAAAAATATATCCGTCCCAGAAGCCGCTGCCGCTATAAATAATTATCCTGTCTTATACCATCTTGAATCATTTATAAAAAAGGCCCTACTGGATAAAGCAGACTATGATTCCGTAATAAAAGACTATGTGACTGCCCGTCCCGATTGCGTGATAATCTGCGATGAGGTGGGATCCGGTGTTGTGCCCGTAGAAAGAGAAGATGACGAGTGGAGGGAGGCCGTGGGAAGGACTATGTGCCGCCTTGCAGAGGCAGCGGGAGGGATCATCAGGGTGACATACGGCACAGCGGAGGAAATAAGCTATGTCACATGAATTTCTGAAAGACCTTACCTTTAACACATATGAAAAAAAAGCAGAGGACGAGGCGAAGCAGAGACTTGACCATATCGCCAAGCCTCTTGACGGACTGGGGAGCTTCGAGACTATGATCTGCCGCATAGCCGGAATGCAGGGAAGTGCGGATATAGACATATCAAGGCGGATAGTTGTCATGATGTGCGCGGACAACGGCATAGTGGATGAGGGCATTTCACAGTCATCATATGACGTGACATCAAAGGTTGCCGCATCCATGTCCGAGGGACGGTCGAGCGTATGCCTCATGGCTGAAAGCGCAGGCGCAGATACGCTACCCGTAAATATCGGAATAAAAGAAGCGGACTCTCTTGCAGAGTATGAGAATATAACACCCGGATCAAACGGTCATTTCAAGCTTCTTTCACGCAGTATAGCAAATGGGACCCGGAATTTCGCAAAGGAGCCTGCCATGTCGGCGGAAGAGTTTGATAGAGCGGTGAAAGCGGGGATCCGGCTGGTGAAGGATCTCTCCGATATGGGTTATCGCATCATATGCACAGGCGAGATGGGAATAGGAAACACCACGACTTCAGCGGCGCTTGCCGCAGCCATACTGCGCCTTCCCGTAGAAGAGGTTACA
>JAFUWM010000385.1 GCA_017483425.1 Lachnospiraceae bacterium
CGGGAAGATATATTCCATTTTTCATAGATCACTACGGTCGTTAGGTCTTCCATGGCATAGTCCTACTGATTCTGACCCATATTATATTCTTTTATCGGAAGGATGTAAATATATTTTTATCATCCGCGCATACCGAAAAAAATAGCGTGAATTCAATGCATTCGGACGGTTCGTCCACAGGCATGGTCGAACTGATGGCCGAATCGATCCAATTCCTGCGATAATTGCAAACAGTGAGTGCATCGGTTAAAATGTTTTTATTATTGGTAAGTAAAATATCATCTGATGAAGATAAGGGATGGGACGTATGGATTTGAAACAGGCCGTGGAAACCTTTAAGGGAATTTCCTTCAGAAACTGTATACAGCGCTCATATATGGGCTGTATGAGAGAGGATCAGCTGACATCTATAACCAAGCTGCAGCAATTCCTTAACCGGGGGTATACTGTGTGCAAGATGTCAAACAAGAACGGAAGCCTCGTGGTTGAGGTACCCGAGGATACAGTGGTCAAGCGCGTGATCGTCGAGAGCGGAAGCGGGACAACGATGTTTTCGAGCACACAGGCTTCAAACGAAGAATGATTTGGTGGACTTTGACAAAAAATCGCCGGCTTAAACAATGTTTTTGTGCAAAATTCGGATATTGAAAAAATATCCGGGATAGATTAGAATGTGAGCATGGCAAAGGCGCTTGGAGAAATCCGGGTGCCTTTTTCAGTACTGACGGGGATGTGTAGCTATCCGTCATACAAATTTAATATCTTATCTGACGAAGGAGTCGCATGGGCATACAGCCTGCTGCGGCTTTCTTTTTTTTCAGAGAGATGGAAAAAGGAGGAGAAATATTATGAGTACAGAGATCATGGAGTATGTGAGCTCCGAAGTGTACGGTGTATGGTTCCTTATAGGGGCCGCGCTGGTGTTTTGGATGCAGGCAGGGTTTGCCATGTGCGAGACAGGCTTTTCGAGGGCAAAGAACGCAGGCAATATCCTTATGAAGAACCTTATGGATTTTTGCATCGGTACGGTCATGTTCATATTGATAGGCTTCGGGCTCTTCCTTGGTGAAGACGCCCTCGGGGGCTTTTTGGGTCTGCCTAACTTTGATATCTTCACAAACTATGCTGAGTTTGACTGGTCGAATTTCGTATTCAACCTGGTATTCTGCGCCACGACCGCGACCATAGTATCCGGCGCGATGGCGGAGCGTACGAGGTTCATATCTTATTGCGTTTATTCAGCCGTGATCTCTGCCGTGATATATCCGATAGAGGCACACTGGACATGGGGAGGAGGCTGGCTTGCGCAGATAGGCTTCCATGATTTTGCAGGTTCAAACTGTATACATATGGTCGGCGGGATCTGTGCCTGTATAGGTGCCGCGATGCTCGGTCCCCGTATCGGAAAATACGAGAAGGACAAGGATGGCAGGATAATAAAGGTAAATGCTTTTCCGGGACATAATATCCCCATAGCGGCTTTGGGTGTATTTATTCTCTGGCTTGGCTGGTACGGATTCAACGGGGCGGCAGCTACGACTGTAGGGCAGCTCGGATCTATCTTTGTTACCACGACAATAGCGCCGTCGGTCGCAACAGTAGTCTGCATGATCTTCACATGGATAAAATACGGGAAGCCCGATGTTTCCATGTGCCTGAACGCTTCACTTGCGGGACTTGTGGCGATCACCGCTCCCTGTGACGTGGTGGATGTACCGGGAGCCATGATAATAGGCGGAGTAGCAGGACTTCTGGTAGTATTCGGCGTATGGTTCTTTGATTACGTTGCAAGAGTGGATGACCCGGTTGGAGCCTGTGCGGTACATCTCATAAACGGTATATGGGGAACCCTTGCGGTAGGGCTTTTTGCGACAAACAGCACGCCTACCTATTCACTTGCGGATTCAGAGGGTAATGAGCTTTTAGGTCTTTTTTACGGCGGCGGCTTCAAGCTTCTCGGCATACAGTTCATGGGAATGATCGCTACCATCGTATGGACGACCGTGACGATATTCATTACTTTCTCTGTAATAAAGATGACTCTTGGGCTCAGAGCCTCGGCAGAGGAGGAGATAGAAGGACTTGATATCACGGAGCACGGTCTTCCAAGCGCGTATTCAGGCTTTGCGATTCAGGATATGACAGGCACCGTGATGGATGTAAACGAGAATACAAACCTTGGAGAGTCTTCATATGATAATGCTACGGAGGCACAGAAGAATGCGTCCGTGAAGGTCATAAAGGAGGTCACGATACCCGCGGAGGGAAGCGCCTACTATGATACCGGAATGCATAAGGTCGCGATCATTGCCAAGCTTGCAAGGTTCGACGCTCTGAAGAAAGCGCTTAACGAGCTAGGCGTTACCGGAATGACCGTAACCCAGGTCATGGGCTGCGGCATACAGAAGGGCGCCGGCGAATACTACAGGGGAGTTGAGCTTGACGCGACGCTCCTGCCTAAGATAAAGGTAGAGGTAATAGTAAGCGGCATACCCGTTGACGCAGTAATAGAAGCCTCAAAGAAGGCGCTCTATACCGGCCATATCGGAGACGGAAAGATATTTGTCTACAATGTAACAAGAGTCGTCAAGATCAGAACCGGCGAAGAAAACTTCGCGGCACTGCAAGACGTGGAATGATCATGAATGAAAGCTGCGGTGTATTTGGTATAAAGAGCAAAGCGGAAAAGCCACTGGCGCATGTGGCCTACTACGGGCTTTACGCTTTGCAGCACCGCGGGCAGGAGAGCGCGGGCATCGTAGTAAACCACGACAGGGAGTTTTATTCAAGGAAAGACCTGGGACTTGTGAGCGAGGTTTTTTCGGATGAGGATCTGAAGAGGCTCCCGGAGGGAAACATTGCCATAGGGCATGTGAGATACGGAACCACCGGAGGCACGATAAGGGCCAACTGTCAGCCCATAGAGGTGCATCATCATAAGGGAAACCTTGCCCTGGCGCATAACGGTAATCTTTCCAATGCGGCGCTGCTTCACAAAAAGCTGGAGGAAGGCGGCGCCATCTTTCATTCCACAAGCGATACCGAGATAATAGCATACCTCATCACCCAGCACAGGCTTCGAGAGAGGAGCATAGAGGATGCGGTATCAAAGGCGATGTATGATATGGAGGGCGCTTATTCACTGGTCATAACCTCCCCGACAAAGATGATGGCTGTGAGGGATCCGAACGGCTTCAGGCCACTGTGCTACGGAGTGACACCGGACGGCGATCATGTGGTCGCGTCTGAGACCTGCGCTTTATTTGCAGTGGGAGCGGAGTGGGTCAAAGACCTTGAACCCGGCGAGATGCTGGTCTTTGATGAAGACGGCGTTGTATCGAGAACGGAGCATTGCGGGAGCAGACCTAAGAAAACATGCATTTTTGAATATATATATTTTGCCCGTCCGGATTCAAGGATAGACGGGATATCGGTACACCGCTCCAGACTGCTTCTGGGAGAGCTCCTTTATGAGAGCGCACCGGCGGAGGCAGATGTCGTTATAGGAGTGCCTGACAGCGGTCTTGACGCCGCTCTTGGGTTTTCCCATGCGTCGGGGATACCGTACGGCATTGGACTTATAAAGAATAAATATATAGGCAGAACCTTTATTGCCCCGGCTCAGGAGGACAGGGTTGACAAGGTAAAGATAAAGCTTTCCCCCATCCGTTCGGAGATCGAGGGGAAGCGCGTGATACTTATAGATGATTCCATAGTGAGGGGCACCACCATGGGACAGATTGTAAAGATGCTGAGGGATGCAGGAGCAAAAGAAGTCCATGTAAGGATATCGGCGCCGCCTTTCCTGCATCCCTGCTATTACGGAACG
>JAFUWM010000386.1 GCA_017483425.1 Lachnospiraceae bacterium
CAAGAAACTCTCGCCTGTATTTGTAAGAAGCGGCAAGAGACTGTGCTATGAGGCGGAGGTTGATATCACGGGAGTAGGTGATTCTGACGCTGTGGTTGAGAATGTAAGACGCGAGCTCGGAGGGATGCCGGGGATAAACGGAGCCGCGATGGTACATGTGAATCTTGTCGGCACAATGGACTTAAACCATATAATAGATAACAGAACCCTTGAAAAAGCTCTCGGAAGAGAATATTTCGCGGTTTCGGTCACGGATGAGATAGTATTTGACGTGGATGCGGAGAGCCTTACCGAGAATTCCTTAAAGGACAGGTTTATAAAGAGGGTCAGCGAGGGCAATGAGTCGCTTGACCTTAAAAAAGACATAATCAGGGCAGGGATAACCGCCATATCGGGAGGAGATGTATTTTGAGGATAGTAAGTATCCATATAGATGGATTCGGAAATCTGAAAAATGCAGACTATGTTTTTGCGCAGGGAATGAATATAAAAGAGATAGGTACGGTCTGGGACAGATCGGCTATATCTGAGTTCATCATTGCCATGATATTCGGCCTCGACGGACAGCAGAAGATCAGGGCGCAGTACGTGCCGAGAGATATGACAGGTTTCGGCGGCTCCATGAGGATATCTGCCGAGGGCAGAGAATATACGATCATAAGAAGCTTCGGGATATCAGATCCCTCGATGGACACGGTTAAGGTCATATCCGAGATTGACGGATCGCCGATGGGATTTGAACCGACTTATTTTTTGGGCGTGACCAGGGATCAGTATGTTAGGAACGCGACAATAATAGACGGTACTTCGTATGATGATTATTCCATGCATGACAGGAATCTTCTGATGTCGCTGATAAATGCAGAGGAAGAGCGTACTCTCTCAAAGAGGAGCCTTGAAGCCCTGCAGAGGGCGGAGACGAGGCTTACGAGAGGGGGCTCGAGGGTAACGGAGGAAGCACGGTATAAGGAGGAACAGAAGCAGTATGAGCTCATGGAAGAGCTCAAAAGATGCAAGCAGAAGAGTGATGATGTCAAGGTGCTCAGGGAGCAGGAAGCGGAAGCTCTGAAAGCACTCGAGGAAAAAAAGGCCGTAATGGATGAGGCGGAGGATAAGGTCAGCAATGCACAGAACGTACGCCGGCAGAACACCCAGCATTTTTTAAGCCTCGGACTTGCCGTGATATGTCTTGCAGGAGGCCTCGGGCTTGTTCTTGCGGGCGTGGTCTTCCGCTTTGAAATGCCCGGCGCCGTGAACGGATCGTTCGATACTATATATGACGGATTTCTGCTGCTGCTTTTCGCGTTGTTTGTATTCTATTTCAGGAGACAGTGGCGCAGGAGACAGGAGAATAAGCTTGATAAGCTTAGAGGCGCTGCGGATGAGTGCAGGCAGGAATATGAGGCAGTGCTTGCCGTTGTAAATGAAATAGGGGAGCATATAAAAGAAGCCTCGGTTGATGCGGATCGTGTCGGAGAGGCCTCGGATGCGCTCGAGAATTTCAAGCACAGGGTTGAGATAGAGCGCAGACAGCTAAGTGTTATAAGAGGGGCGAGAAAGTATATCCAGGCTGCCACGGAAGAAGCGGGGCATGAGTCCTCAAGGATTCAGGAGGCTTTTTCAAGGGAGGCACCAATGCTTATAATAATGGATGTGTTTTCTGACCATGCTCTTGCGAGAGAGGTTTTTGGAAGGACTGCAGACAGATTTCAGGTAATATATCTGACTTAGGGGAGTTTTAGTTTTTTATAATAGGAGAAACAGTATGAGTATCAGGATAATAGCGGACAGCTGCTGTGAATTTCCGGAGGGATTAAAGAAGGAGCTTCCATGTGAAAATGTACCGCTAACGCTCACGGTTGATGATCATGAGGTGATTGATGATGAGACCTTTGATCAGAAGAGCTTTTTGAAGCTTCTTGCCGGATGCAAAGGCGTACCGAGGTCGGCATGTCCGTCTCCGGAGAGCTATATGGAAGCATATGATTGCGAGGAGGACTGGGTATTCGTCGTGACGCTTTCAAGCTTTCTTTCGGGCTCGTATAATTCCGCGGTTCTTGCGAAGGAGCTTTACGAGGAGGAGCATAAGGACAAGATAGAAAAGGGAAAAAGGATATATGTCTTTGATTCCAAGTCTGCATCCGGAGCCGAGGCGCAGGTCGCTATCAAGGTGAATGAATACAGAAAAGAAGGACTTTCCTTTGATGAGATCGTAGAGAGGTGTGAGAAGTTCATAGCCCATATGAAGACATACTTCGTACTGGAGTCTCTGGAGGTATTCAGGAAGAACGGAAGATTGTCAAATACCAAGGCTTTTGCCGCAAATGTGCTCAATCTCAAGCCTATCTGCGTGGGTGTCGGAGGAGTCATTGAGTCTGCCGGGATACAGCGGGGCATAAAGAACGCCCTGAAAAAGATGGTTGAAGTATCACTGGAGGGGATAAAGGATACCAAGGACAGGATACTCATCATTAACCACTGTAACTGCTATGAGAGGGCAGCGGCGGTGCTCGCGGATTTCATATCAAAGGCGGAATTTAAGGCGACAATGATACTTGATACGGCAGGGGTAAGCTCCCTATATGCTTCTGATGGCGGGATAATCGTATCATTCTGATATGCAGCGTAAAACAAAAATAATATTATTATCATAAACAAGGAGAAAGAAATGGCTAAAAAAGAAAAAGTAGTACTTGCGTATTCCGGCGGACTTGATACCACGGTCATCATACCCTGGCTCAAGGAGAATTATGATTATGATGTCATCTGCTGCTGTGTGGACTGCGGGCAGGGAAACGAGCTTGACGGTCTGGAGGAGAGAGCTGCGGCATCTGGAGCATCAAAGCTTTATATTGAGGATGTTACAGATGAGATGTGTGATGAGGTCATAGTGCCCTGTGTACAGTCACATGCGATATATGAAAATAAATATCTGCTCGGGACCTCTATCGCAAGACCCATAATAGCGAAAAGGCTTGTGGAGGTAGCAAGGAAAGAGCATGCGACCGCCATATGCCACGGCGCTACCGGCAAGGGAAATGACCAGATCAGGTTTGAGCTTGGTATTAAGGCTCTGGCTCCCGACTTAAAGATAATTGCTGCATGGAGAGATCCTAAGTGGACAATGCAGTCAAGGGAGGATGAGCTTCAGTATGCCAAGGAGCATGGGATAACACTTCCTTTCTCAGCATCAAATTCATACAGCCGCGACAGGAACATCTGGCATATAAGCCATGAAGGGCTTGAGCTTGAGGATCCGGCATCAGAGCCTGACTATAACAAGCTCCTCGTGCTCGGAGTTACACCAGAGAAAGCTCCGGCAAAGGGCGAGTATGTAACTATGAAATTTGAAAAGGGAATTCCGGTTTCGGTAAACGGGAGACGAATGAAGGTTTCCGAGGTGATCCGTACCCTGAACGTGCTCGGCGGAAAGCACGGCATAGGCATCATAGATATAGTGGAAAACCGTGTAGTCGGGATGAAGAGCCGCGGAGTGTATGAGACACCCGGAGGAACGATCCTCTACGCAGCGCACGAGCAGCTTGAAGAGCTTGTGCTTGACCGGGAGACAATGAGGGTCAAGAGGAAGATAGGAGAGGAGCTCGCGCAGACAATATATGAGGGCAAATGGTTCACGCCTCTTGCAGACGCGCTTGTGGCGTTCATCAAGTCAACACAGGAGTACGTGACCGGAGAAGTTACATTCAAGCTTTATAAGGGCAATATAATAAAGGCCGGTGAGACTTCGCCTTATTCGATCTATGATGAGGATATCGCAAGCTTCACGACCGGTGAGCTCTATGACCACAAGGATGCTTCAGGCTTCATCACTTTATTTGGGCTTTCTACCTGGGTACGTGCAATGAAGATGCAGCAGAAAGCCGGAAGAGCGCACCATAAGTCTCCTACAGCTGCGACAACGGCAAAGATCACCGCGAAAGAGACGGCAGCAAAAGCAAAGAGAACCGCAAAGACTACGGCGGCAAAGACTGCGAAGCAGGCCAAAGCTACCGCAAAGCA
>JAFUWM010000387.1 GCA_017483425.1 Lachnospiraceae bacterium
ACGGACTTTGACGATTTTGATGAAGAATCAAATGATGATCTTCAGGATTTCCTTGATAATGAGAAAAAGGATGATCATTACGTCTCACTTGATCTTACAAAGGAAAAGGCGACTGAGGACGACAAGATAATAGGCGAAGTCAAGGAGGACGGAGATAAAGTAGTTAAGGCTGACTCGGATCAGAGCGGAGAAGTGGAAGGCTTCAGCTTCAGTGACCTTACTGACTGATAAGAGGTGCAGATTTGGACTATAGCCGCAGGGGAATAGAGAGAAGACGCAAAGAGCTTCACGCAAAGATGCCAAAGCTTACGAATATGCTCGGCGCCGGGTTTTATATGGCGGCGATCATAGTACTCGTGGCAGCGGTTCTTGCAGGAAGCTTTGCGGCAGCGGGTGTATTCAGGGGCATACTGGTTTCGGCTCCGGATATATCCTCTATTGATGTGCGCCCTACGGGCTATTCCAGTTCTGTCTATGACAGCGACGGAAATCAGATAACAAAGCTTGTCGCAACGAATTCAAACCGTATCTATCAGACCATAGACAAGATCCCGATAGATATGCAGCATGCCTTTGTCGCCATGGAGGACGAGAGATTCTATGAGCACAACGGCATTGATATCAAAGGTATCGCGAGAGCGGCGTATATCATGGTTGCGACAAGGGATATGTCACAGGGCGCGAGTACAATAACCCAGCAGCTGATAAAGAACTCCGTGTTTGATAAGTGGGCGACAGGCGAGTCTACCTTTGAAAAGGTCAAGAGAAAGATCCAGGAGCAGTATCTGGCGATACAGCTTGAGAGACAGCCCGGTATGACAAAGGACAGCATACTGGAGCTTTACCTAAATACGATAAACCTCGGACAGAATACGCTGGGCGTGCAGGCGGCGTCGCTCCGCTACTTCGGAAAAAACGCATCAGACTTAAATCTGTCGGAAGCGTCAGTCATAGCCGCTATAACCAGTAACCCGAGCAGATACAATCCTATCTCGCACCCGGATAATAACGCGGTGAGGCGTCAGATGGTTCTGGATAAGATGCTTGAGCAGGGATATATTACCAATCAGGCATATCAGCAGGCAGTGGAGGATGACCCGTATGAGAGGATTCAGACCGTAAATTCACAGACGGAGCAGAACTCCATTAATTCATACTTTGTAGATGCCATGGTAGAGGAGATCATGGAGGACTTTCAGGAGAAGCTTGGCTATACAGAGAATCAGGCATATAATATGCTTTACTCCGGCGGACTCCAGATATTTACTACACAGGACTCAAAGATACAAAAGATATGTGATGATACCACGTCAGATCCGGATCTTTATCCGGCAAAAACAGAATATCTCCTTGATTACCGTGTGACGGGGGTGGATAAGGATAATAACGTCCAGAATTTCTCGTCGCAGATGATGGAGGTATATTTCAAGGATCAGGGTCGTAACGGGTATGACAGACTGTATGCTTCGGAAGAAGACGCGAAGGCAGACACAGAAGTTTATAAAGAGTATATAGAGAGTCAGGGCTACTCTGTTGAGGCGGAGACGATGTCCATTACTCCCCAGCCCCAGATATCACTTTCCATAGAAGATCAGAGTACAGGATACGTGAAGGCGATAATCGGGGGAAGAGGCAAAAAGGAAGCGTCACTCACGCTTAACCGGGCTACCGATACCGTGAGGCAGCCGGGATCGACCTTTAAGATAGTATCCACATATGCGCCGGCTTTTGATCTGGGCGCAAAAACACTGGGAACCGTTACCGTAGATGAGCCTTTTAATTACGCAAACGGCAGACCGGTATCCAACTGGTATTCATCCGGATACAAAGGTCCTGTTACTTTAAGATACGCTATTGAGCAGTCGATGAATATAATCGCCGTAAAGACTCTTACGGATATAACGCCGCAGGTAGGATTTGATTATCTTCTGAAATTCGGATTTACTACACTCGTTGATAATGAGGTGCAGTCAGACGGAAGCATTATGTCTGACGTGCAGCAGGCTCTCGCGCTCGGCGGCATCACGCACGGGGTGAAGAATTACGAGTTGAATGCGGCATACGCTACGATAGCAAACCGCGGAGTCTACCATAAGCCGATATTCTACACCAAGATACTTGACCATGATGGCAACGTGCTCCTCGATAATACGGGAGATCCGGGCACTCAGGTCATAGGCGAGGCGGCAGCATTCCTCTGCACTTCGGCAATGGAGGATGTCGTGACCAAGGGAACCGGAGCGGCGGTGAATTTCGGTACACAGAAGATAGCCGGAAAGACCGGTACGACAACGGGTGAGAACGACCTGTGGTTTGCGGGCTATACACCTTATTATACCTGCACTACATGGACCGGTTACGATAATAATAAAAAGATGTACGACAAGGAGCAGCAGAGGCTTGCCAAGACTGTATGGCGGGCGGTGATGGAAGCCGTGCATGAGAACCTTCCGGAAAAGGACTTCCCTGCCCAGCCTCCGGATGTGACCACTGCCACTGTCTGTAACAAGACAGGCAAGCTTGCGTCTGACTTTGACAGGGGCGTAGGAACGGCGCATACCGAGTTTTACCGGGTAGACACGATCCCCTCCGAAGTATGCAACGGGGTGCATATGGGCACGTCATATGGTTACTTCTGCGCGGCTACAGGACAGGCCGCATCTGAGACATGTCCTTTCAGGACGGCTGGGACTCCGATAGTAGCCGGCTGGTGCCCTCACTCACTTGACGGGGACGGTCAGCAGAGAACGGACGCAGTGCCTTCGGGGACAACCACCGGAGATGTGGCGGCTTCCGTTTCAGGCAATTCCGCCGCAGTTGGCGGTGAGGAGAACGGCGACATAGTGACCATGGATCCCAATCTTATAGCTGCGCTGCTTGCCCAGCAGGCTGCCCAGACCGCCGAGGCACAGTAAAGATTCAAATTACGTGTCATAATCAATAAAGTATGCTATAATCATTTATTACCCGAGTACGTAAAATGGGGCGCTGCCGGTGAGAAGGTGTTTTGCTATGCGGCGGCAAATAGACAGGGCGCAGAAGCGCCTTAGAAATTATGGAGGGAATGTAATGAAGAAATGGGTGTATCTGTTTACTGAAGGAAACGCTGACATGCGTGAGCTTCTCGGCGGCAAGGGCGCGAACCT
>JAFUWM010000388.1 GCA_017483425.1 Lachnospiraceae bacterium
CACAGGATATAGAGGACGAGAAATTTGAGTTTAACTTCAGCCTGTTTACCATATGTGATGAAGAGCTGGACAAGGCTAAAGAAGCCATGCTTGCAGTATCGGAGATCGCGGAGGTGGTCGGTGAGGAGTTTAACGAAACTTCCATTGATACGATAGGTGCCGGTGCGGCAAAGGCGACTGATGATACGCAGGCAGCAGAGCCCGAAGCTGAGGCTGAGGCCGAGAAAGAGGAAGCAGCTCCTGCTGTTAAGGAAGAGACGGCTCCCGCAATCAAGAAAGAGACCGCTCCCGCTGCAAAGCAGGCGGCAAACACAAAGCCTCAGGCAAAGAAGCCGGTCATTTCAAAGACTATAAGGGTAGATATAGACAAGCTCGATTCACTCATGAACCTTGTATCAGAGCTTATCATAGCGAAGAATACGATCGTATCTGCTGCTGACAGCAGTGATACTTCAAATCAGGCGCTGAACGAGCAGGTAGAATATCTCGAGAGCGTAACCACCAACCTCCACGAAGCAGTCATGAAGGTAAGGATGGTACCTATAGAGAGCGCGGTACAGAAGTTCCCTCGTATGGTCAGGGATCTTGAGAAAAAGCTCGACAAGAAGATGCAGCTTACCATCACCGGTGAGGAGACAGAGCTAGACAGGACCGTGGTTGACGAAATCGGCGATCCGCTCATGCACCTGATCAGAAACAGCGCGGATCACGGACTTGAGCATCCCGATGAGAGAGCGGCCAGCGGCAAGCCTGAAATGGGTACGATATTCCTGAATGCTTTCCAGGATGGTAATTCCGTTGTGATCGAAGTCGGCGATGACGGTAAAGGCATAGATGTAGAGGCTGTCAGGACAAAGATAGTCGAAAGAGGACTCGCGTCCGAGGACACCGCGGCACAGTTTACCGACAAGGAAGTCATTGATTATCTCTTTGATCCGGGATTTTCAATGGCAAAGAAGGTCACCGATATTTCAGGACGGGGTGTCGGACTTGATGTCGTAAAGAGCAATATCGAGTCTCTCGGCGGTGATGTATCTGTTAAGACAAAGCTTGGCGAGGGAAGCACATGGATCATAAGGCTTCCTCTGACGCTTGCTATCATACAGGCGCTCATGGTCATAATCGGAGATGAGAAATACGCTATATCCCTTGACTCCATCACGACCATTGAGAATATTCCCTCATCAGATGTCAAACTGGTTCAGGGTAAGGAAGTCATACAGCTTCGCGGGACGGTCATCCCGATCGTCAGGCTCTCAGAGCTGCTTGGATTTGAGAATACGGAACAGAGCGAGGACATGATAGTGGTTATAGCCAAGAAGGGCGATTCCCAGGCAGGGCTTGTAGTTGACGAGCTTATAGGCCAGCAGGAGATAGTCATCAAGTCTCTCGGCAAGTACATCAACAACGACAGGATCATCAGTGGCGCGACCATACTCGGAGACGGCGAGGTTGCTCTCATCATTGATGCTAATGCTTTGATTTAATATTGCGGAGGTTACCGGTATGGATGAATTAGAAAAGTACGTTGAAGATAAAGCTACGCAGTATATTGTAGTCAATCTCGGCATAGAGCATTACGGTATAGATATTAATTATATCGATAATATCGTAAGAGTGCCCGCTATAAGGCGTGTGCCTAATGTTCAGGATTATTTCAAGGGAGTCATAAACTTAAGAGGTGAGGTTATTCCCGTAATGAGCCTCAGAGTGAAATTTGACATGCCCGAGATAGATTTTACCGGCAATACGAGGATCATAATCGTCAAGGTCGATCCTCAAGCTGCTATCGGGATCATAGTGGATGAAGTAGAACAGGTCATGGACATACTTGATTCGCAGATAGAGAAAGTGACCGGTGAAAAGAAAGAAGAGGCAAACGGTTATATCACGTCTGTCGGAAAGACGGAAAGGGGACTTGTTTCCATTCTTAATCTGGCCACCGTCATAGGCGAGAAAGAACAGGCGTAAAGGCAATAAGGAGGAATTATGGCGGAACTTGATCTTAATAATGTTGATGCCATGTATTATGATGTCCTGCGCGAGATAGGAAATATTGGCGCGGGAAACGCGGCTACGGCTCTTGCCACGATGCTGAATACAAAGGTCGATATGACAGTGCCTAAGGTGGCGCTTGTTGAATTCAGCGAAATGGGAGAGACCATGGGCGGTGAGGAGCAGATAATGGCAGGCATATATCTTTCCATATCAGGAGATATAACCGGCTCGATCATGTTCCTGCTTGAAGAGAAATCCGCTCATGAACTCGTGGCGAAGCTTATGGGAACAAGCGGCAGTGATTTTGTTGAGGGACAGCCTTTCAGTGAGATAGAGCAGTCGGCCTTAAGCGAAATCGGAAATATCATCGTAGGAAGTTATCTGAACTCGCTATCCATGCTGACTAATTTAAAAATTATCGAGTCGGTTCCTTCCCTTGCGGTTGATATGGCAGAGGCGCTTCTATCCGTACCGGCGATAGAGTTTGGTATGGTCGGGGATCAGATGCTTCTGATACAGACATCTTTTTCGGAGGATACCGAGTTAAACGGCTATTTTGTTCTTGTGCCTGATCTGCCTTCATACAGTAAGCTTTTAAAGGCATTAGGGGTTATGCAGTAAATAATGATACGGGAGTTTATTTATGGCTGAGATGATAAAGGTAGGCATGGCTGACCTCAAGCTTTGCATCAGCCCAAACAGTATCACGACGCTTGGGCTCGGATCCTGCGTCGGCGTGGCGATAAGGGATACGGCCAATAAAGTTGGCGGTCTTGCTCACGTGATGCTGCCGGATTCAAAAGAAATCAAAAATAACGCAAATATAGCTAAATTCGCTGATACCGGAGTTGCGGAGCTTGTGCGGCAGATGGAGAAAGCCGGAGCGATCAGATCAAGAATGGTGGCAAAGATCGCGGGAGGCGCCCAGATGTTTGCCATGCAGCAGAATTCCCCTC
>JAFUWM010000389.1 GCA_017483425.1 Lachnospiraceae bacterium
CGATAATATTCCGGATGAATTAAGGGATCTGTACGATTATATTGAAACCGGAAAGAAGGGAAATGAATTAACAGAGCGTATAGATGCCGCCGTAGACAAAGCAAGAAAAATAGAGGAATGGAGATCAGCGTACATGAAAGAAATGGTATTATGGATGGATGCCAAGGAAGAGGGCAGAGAAGAACAGAGGAAGAATACTGAAGCTGAAAGGGAACGTGCGGATAAGGAGAAAGAGCGTGCGGACAAGGAGAAAGAACGTGCAGATAGTGCGGAAGCAATAGTAGCAAGATATAAAGCTCAATTCGGAGAGTTGAAAGATTAGCTGACTAAGAATACAAAGGTAAACGTGTGTGTTTCCCAACTGGCGGCCAAATTGGTCGCCATCTGACTTTTGATACAATTTCAAATCCTATATCTTGTGGTTTTACCCATAAAAAAATAGTATATTTTGAGAATGTGTGGTATACTTCCTTTATCTGTGTATATCACGGGTATGGAGGGTTGATAAATGCATTTTTTGGTAACCGGCGGGGCGGGATTTATTGGCTCCAATATGGCGGACAGGCTTTTGAGCCTGGGGCATAAGGTCACGGTATATGACGGTTTTATCACGGGGCATAGGGAATATCTTGCGGAAGCGGAGAAAAATCCAAAATTCAATCTCATCGAGGCAAGGCTTGAGGATGAGGACGTGCTGTCCGATGCCATGAAGGGGTTTGATTTCGTCTTTCATTTTGCCGCAAACGCGGACGTGAGACGCGGACTTGAGCATCCGCTAAAGGATCTGGAGCAGAATACTGTAAATACGGCGAGGGTGCTTGAGGCGATGAGGAAGAACGGCGTGAAGCGGATCGGCTTCTCGTCTACAGGCTCAGTCTATGGCGAGGCTGATGTGATCCCTACTCCCGAGGATGCTCCTTTTCCGGTACAGACCTCGCTTTATGCCGCCTCCAAGCTTGCAGGCGAGGGAATGATAGAGTCGTATTGTGAGGGTTACGATTTTCAGGGGTATATATTCCGTTTTGTTTCTATTCTCGGTGAGAGGTATCCGCACGGTCATGTCTATGATTTCTATAAGAAACTGAAAGAGGATCCGACAAGCCTTTATGTGCTGGGAGACGGGCATCAGAAGAAATCATATCTTTATGTAGGTGATTGTCTTGACGCGATACTTACGGTGATAGAAAAGTGCAAAGATAAGGTGAATATTTACAATCTCGGAACGGACGAATATTGCGAGGTCAATGATTCGATAAGATGGATAACGGGGCGCATGGGAGTGGATCCCAAACTCTCTTATTCAGGCGGAAATAAGGGCTGGATCGGCGATAATCCATTTATTTATCTGGATACCCGGAGGGTAAGGAGCCTTGGTTGGAAGCCTAAATATACTATAGAACAGGCGGTGGTGAAGACCGTTGAATATATAATGGAAAATGAGTGGATACTGGAGTGAATATGGATACCAAAGAGTATATCGCAAATTATATAAATGAGACAGTAAAGGTAGCGGAAGGGCTGCCACAGGATCAGATAGAAAAGGCAGTTGAGATACTGCGTAAGGTCAAGGCTGATCAGGGAAGACTCTTCATACTTGGAGTCGGGGGATCTGCGGCGAATGCATCGCATGCGGTAAATGATTTCCGCAAGATAGGCGGGATAGAGACCTACGCTCCGACAGATAATGTTTCCGAACTCACGGCACGCACGAATGACGAGGGCTGGGATACGACCTTTACCGAATGGCTTAAGATATCGCATATCAATGATAAGGACGCAGTCATGGTTCTCTCCGTAGGGGGAGGAAATGATCATGCGAGTCCTAATATCGTAGCAGCGCTGAAGCTTGCTAAGGAGCATGGGGCGAAGGTGCTGTCTATAGTGTCGAGAGACGGAGGATATTCCAGGCAGGTAAGTGATGCCTGTGTGCTCGTGCCTGTAGTTGACGAGAGCAGGATCACACCGCATGCCGAGGGTTTCCAGGGGATAGTGTGGCATCTGCTTGTTAATGCTCTCTGACCTCTAGAAGTTTCCATATGCTGCGTCAGAGAGGGTAAGCTATAATATTGGTGGAAAAACATGGATTATAATGACTTGAAAATCGATATCTACGCAGACGGGGCGGATATTGAGAAGATGAAGCGTCAGTATGAGGAGGGATTTGTTAAGGGCTTCACGACAAATCCCACTCTTATGAAAAAAGCCGGTGTCGAAGACTACAGGACTTTTGCGAAGGAGGCGGCGGAGACGATAAAGGATGTGCCGCTTTCTTTTGAGGTTTTTGCCGATGATTTCCCGACTATGGAGCAGGAGGCAAAGGTGCTTTCAGGGTTCGGTGATAATGTATATGTGAAGATACCGGTAACCAATACAAAGGGAGAACACAGCACGGAGCTTATCCGAACGCTCTCGGATCAGGGACTGAAGCTTAATATAACTGCCGTTTTTACAATAGCACAGGTAAAGGAGGTGCTTTGGGCATTAAAGCCTGAAGTGCCATCAATAGTATCCATATTCGCCGGACGGATCACCAATGCAGGGATAGATGCCGAGCCGATAATAAAAGAAACGGCAGGGCTCTGCCGTGAACATGGCAATTCAAAGGTTCTTTGGGCTTCAAGCAGGGAATTATTTAATGTGATACAGGCGGAGCGGTCGGGAGCAGATATTATTACGCTGACCGACGATCTGCTAAAGGCGCTTCCTACCATTGGCAAGGATTTATACGAGTATTCACTTGATACCGTCAGGATGTTCTATAACGATGGCAGAGAGCTGGGATACAGGATTCTGTGAGGGTGGTTTTATATGATGCCATGTATCGGAGATATTCAGGTTGTCGTGATGATGGGAGGCGTGGGATCCCGCCTCGGTGAGATAGTGGCAAACTGTCCGAAGCCTCTGCTCCCTGTGGGGGGCAGGCCTTTTTTTGAATATGAGCTTAAGCTTCTTAAGGCTGTGGGATTCAGAAGGTTTTTATTCTGTACGGGGTATTTATCATCGGAGATTGAAGATTACTTTGGCGGCGGTGAGAAGTTTGGCATAAGGATAGATTATCAAAAGGATTCACAGGATGAGGAAGGAAAAGCGGTACTCCTTGGTACGGGAGGGGCGCTGAAGCACGCTTGTCCGAAGCTTGATGAGGATTTCATGCTCGTTTATGCGGATTCTTTCATGGATATAGATTACAGAGAGGTGGTATACAGATATTTTGAGGCAAAGCAGGAGGGAGCGCTTTCGCTTATGACCCTGCTGCATAACGAGGGACAGTTTGACACAAGCAATGTAGTATACAAGGATGGAAAGCTTGTGCTGTACGATAAAAAGAGCCAAGCCTCCGATATGGAATATATCGACTACGGCGTAAATATGTTTTCGCGCTCCGTACTGGACGGATACCATGACGGGGAGGTCTTTGACCTGTCAGATATCCAGCATGGGCTTTCTTTACAGGGGAAGCTTGAGGGGCTTATAGTAAGAAAGAGATTTTACGAGATCGGACGGCCTGATTCCTACAGAGAATTCATAGAATATGCATCTGAAAGATTCGACAGGCCTAAAAAAGCGGCCTTTTTGGACAGGGACGGAGTAATAAACGAAATAGTATATAATGAAGACACGGAGCTTCTTGATTCGCCTATGAAGCCATCGGAATTAAGCCTTATTCCCGGGGCTTCCGATGCTATAAAGCGGCTCAAGGAAGCAGGTTACTTTGTATTTGTTGTGACGAATCAGCCTGCTGCAGCCAAGGGAAAGACGGGGTTGGGAGATCTTTTCGATATAAATAAAAGGCTCACGGAGCTGATCCCGGAGATAGACGAGATTTTCATGTGTCCGCATCATCCTAAGGGGGATAAGAGGAGCAGGGAACGGAATCTTATAAAAGACTGCGCATGCCGGAAACCGAAGACAGGGCTTATTGAGGAGGCCTGTACGAAGTATGCTGTGGACAAAGCGAATTCGTTTATGGCAGGGGATTCTTTTACCGACGTGAAGTGCGGCAGGGCGGCGGGAATAAAGACTGTCTTTATCGGGGATTATAAGTGTGATGTTTGTGCGAGGCTTGGATATGACAAGCCTGACATTATAGCGGGAAGCCTGGCTGAAGCGGTGGATCTGATATGAGTAAAAAACTGATCAAAGATTATATTTGTCTGATATATCCAGTATTTACGCTTATTTATTTCCTTTATGTCTTTTTCAGCTCCATAAGAACCGGGATTACAATGACTTTTTTCCTTGCCTTGGGAGTGGTCGGGATATGCGTGCTTGGATTTCTCACAGTCAGGACTACCGAGGACAAGATTTTCGGTCTCTATGTCCTGTATAATCTGCTGTCCGGGATCTGGTGCGTGGCTTTCGGTATCCCTGTCGGGGTCTATATAGGCGAGATATCCACTACCCTGCTTCCAATGCTGCTCTACTATGCGGGCAGGGGGTTTGATGAGGAGTATGCGGCAAGATATTATCACGGATTCATCCTGGCAGCGCTGCTGATGGGTCTGATAGGAGCGGTATTCTATATCTGGGCTCCGCAGTTTTATATTGACTTTTCATATGTGAATGAGTTCATATCCAAGGCGGATGCCCCCACGATGAGAGTCAGGATGAACTCGATTATAGGTTCCGGACCGATGGGGGCTTTTGTTGCTTATTCCGCCTGTGCGTCGGCGTATTTTCTCAGAAGAAAAGAAAAAAGGGAAAGGATCACGGGCTTAGTTTACATAATTTTATCAATTCTTTTTTCCTTCATGGCAAACCAGCGGTCGGCCATGTTCTGCGTGATAATGCTGCTGGTTTTCCTTAATCTCGTGGATTTCATAGTTGATAAAAATAAGCCCGTAAAGTATCTTTGGATGGAAATAGCGGCCGTTATCGCTCTGCTTCTCGGCATATTTGTCTTTGCGAGAGGCGTATTTGAAAAGTTCCTGATAAGGCTTGCCTCTATTCCTGACGGCTTCGGAGAGCGATCAGAGTCATGGGTTGCGGCGGTAAACAACATGGTCAATTTCTGGATAGGTGACGGGCTGGGAAGCCACGGACACAGAGCGGCGGATTATCAGACCTACATAGTAGCTGATGGCGGACTTGTAAAGATCTACGCTGAAATGGGACTTATAGGGACTGCAATGATCATATTTGTGGTCGCGCTTGTTTACATAAAATCTGCCAACAACCGGACTGTATCACCTGAAGGTAATGCAGACTCCAGAAGAAAACTTAGCCTGATAGTTCCGGAAATCGCGATAATAACATCTGCGATTCTTATGTCAATAGGTTCAAATGTACTTGAAATGGAACTCTGCGCGCCGATTGCTTATTTTGCTCTGGGCAGGGCGGTGAGACTTCTGAATGACAAAGATGCCGGAGAAGAGTATGTGGGGCGTTTCAATGATGAACCGGAGGATAAGCATGATGATGAAGTCACGGAGGGTGATATAGAGGGCGCACCCGCAGCGGAGGGCATCATATGAAGCCTATAGCATTGTATCTTCCTCAATTTCATGCTTTTAAGGAAAATGATGAATGGTGGGGAGAGGGTTATACCGAATGGACTGCGGTACAGGGCGCCAGGCCGTTATTTCCCGGACATGAGCAGCCAAGAGTTCCTCTTGACGGAGAATATTACGATCTGTCCGATCCCTCGGGAGAAACATTCAGGAAGCAGGCCGGGCTCGCGGCAAAGTACGGGATATACGGTTTTGCTTTTTATCAGTATTACTTTACGGGGCATAAGCTCATGGAGCGGCCTCTGGAGATTCTGCTCGCGCATCCGGAGATAGACTTGAAATACTGCATAACATGGGCGAATGAAACATGGCGTAGGGCATGGTATGACTATAATGAAGAAATACTCATGGAGCAGACCTATGGCGGTGAAGCTGAATGGAGAGCACACTTTGATTACCTGCTTGGTTTTTTCAGGGATGAGAGGTATATCAGGGTAGACGAGAAGCCTATGCTCTGCATATACAGAACCTCTGATATAAAAGAGCTTCCCGCGATGAGGGAGTGTTTCGACCGGTGGGCAAAGGAAGCAGGTTTCCCCGGGGTATTTCTAACAGGTGGCAGGACAGCGGGAGAGACGGATGAGAGAAATATCTGCGATGCGTATTATTATTTCGAGCCGGGATACTCGCTTAAGCATGGACTTACTGCCATGCAGACGATGAAATATAACATATCAGTCGCTATGAGACAAATAAAAAACAATATTGCAAAAAGCAATACACTGGAGCGCCGCATACCGATAGACTGGATATATGATTCGATACTTAAACGCGACTATGCGGAGAATGAATATCCGGGCATAATAGCGAGATGGGACAATACACCGAGGCGCGGCAGTAAAGGACTTGTCTATACCGGAGCGTCAGCAGAGAAATTCGGCACAGCTTTATGTAAACTCAATGAGAAAATTACCGATGACAGGTTCATATTCATAAACGCATGGAACGAGTGGGGCGAGGGTGCCATGCTCGAACCCGACAAAGCCGAAGGATATGCGTATCTTGAGGGTGTCAGGGCGGCTTTCAAAGACTAATCCTTCAACTCTCCGAATTGAGCTTTATATCTTGCTACTATTGCTTCCGCACTATCTGCACGTTCTTTCTCCTTGTCCGCACGCTCCTTTTCAGCTTCAGTGTTCTTCCTCTCAGCTACTCTGCCTTCTTCATGGCATCGGACAGCACGTCCTCGTCCTCAAGCCTCGCCTCAACAAGATTGAAGTTTGGATTTTTCTCTGGCTCATATCACCCCAGACTATCCAGCAATAA
>JAFUWM010000390.1 GCA_017483425.1 Lachnospiraceae bacterium
CATTACGGACTTATAGAAGGAGATATATCCTCTGAGAATGAAAGCCCTGCAGATACGGGAGAGAAAAGGCCGGGAAGAAGGAAAAAGGCAGAGGATGAGGATATTGCAGACAGCGAAGATTAAGCGGTTTTTGATACTTGACTAGGGATGGAAATATATAAAATAGAAGATTACAAAAAAAACAGAAAGCTGGTGTATCTTAAGGAGGGTACACCGGCTTTCTGCCTTTACAGTAGGGAATTAAAGCAGTTCGGTCTCGAAGAGGGCGGGCAGATAGATCAACATACCTATGAGGAGATAATCACTCTTCTTTCAAAGCGCGCGAAAGAGAGATGTCTATATCTGCTTGACGATATGGCTCGGACGGAATATCAGATAAGGACTAAACTAAAAGACGCTTTCTATCCTGATGAAGCGATAGATTCTGCATTATCATACTGTATAGAAAAGCGTTATATAGATGATCGTGATTACGCGGAAAGATATGCAGCCTCAAAGTCAAAGGCATATTCCAGACGTATGATAGAGCAGAAGCTATATGAAAAAGGCATATCCCGTGACATCATAGATGATGTCATGTGCCAAAGTGACATAGATGAAGCGGAGACCGTACGAGAGCTTATTCAAAAAAAATACGGTGATGTTTCCGGTTACAGCTACGAAGAGAAGCAGAAGATAATAAAAAAGTTTCTGACAAAGGGATTTCCCTATGAATCCGTAAAACAGGCTTTTACATTCTCACAATGATACTGTCAATAAAGTTGATATATTATCCTTTATCAATATAATGTAATCCACAGTCTCGTGTGACAGATCATTTCTTCAAGATCACGCCTCCACGTTTGCTTCCTCTATCGCATCCTCTACTGTGCCGCCCTCGCTGGCGATGGTTTTGAATTCCTCTCTGGAATTTCTGAACGCTTCCATGAGCTTCGGATTAAATGCTCCGCAGTCTCCGTTCAGGATCATCTGAAAAGCCACGTCAAATGTATATGCTTTCTTATACAGGCTTTCGCTGATAAGAGCCTCGAAGCAGTCCGTTACCGATACAAGCTGTGCCGCGATCGGGATCTTGTCCCCCTTAAGGTTCTCCGGGTATCCCCTGCCGTCGTATTTCTCATGGTGTGAGCGAGCGATCTGCTTGCAGTAATCCATAAGCTCCTTATCCCAGTTGTCGGCTATCTGAGCGATTATGTCATACCCCCTGATCGTATGGCTCTTCATATAGTCAAATTCCTCTGACGTGTATTTACCGGGCTTGAAGAGTATGTTATCCGGGATCATTATCTTTCCTATATCATGCAGTGCGCTTGCAGCCGTGATCTGCTCTATCTTTTCCGTATCAAGCTTATACTCGGGGAACTCCTTCATCATGTGCTCCGCCAGAACCTTGGTGAAAGCCTTGACACGTCTTATATGCTCGTGATTTTCCGTATTACGGTACTCAACTATAGTGCCGAGTGAATCCATGAGGCTTATATTATCGGACTTCTGCTGTTTTGCCTGCTGCTCCAGTATTTTATTCTGACTCTGAAGCACCTTAGCGAACTTTCTAAGCTTATCATTACTCTCACGGCGCGACTGATAGAGAGAGTCAAGCTTCTTGACCCGCTGTAGTACCATCTCGCTTTCATAGGGCTTCCTGATGAAATCGGATATTCCGTACCCAAAGCATTTCTCGACGGTATCAAGAGAGCCCTCTCCCGAGCAGACTATAACAGGGAAATCGTCCATCATTTTCGCTTCGTTCATTTTTACGAGAACTTCCTGCCCGTTCATCTTCGGCATCACGATATCAAGCAGCATTACCGCTATCTCTTCTCTGGAGCTTGCTATCACGCCCAGAGCTTCGACACCGTTTGCCGCTTCCTTGATCTTGTATTCGTCTTTCAATATCTCTATCAGAATTTCCCTGTTCGGCTTCTGGTCATCCACGATCAGTACTGTATCTCTCATAGCATTGTCCCCTAGTTATTTGTCACATTGACCACTGCGCCACCGGTTCCCTTTAGTGTTACATGTCTCTCTCCGGCTGCATCCCACCGGCCTTTTCCGAGTATGCAGGTAACACCCTCATGTGCCACGCCGTCTATTGCTATCGTGGCCTCCCTGCTGAATAAAACCTGAAGGTTAAGCTTTTCCTTTTCCTTCTGGATCTCTTCCTGCTGCTTGTTTATGGTAAATATAGCATTATCGATCTTCTTAAATAACGGAAGCGTATTTCTCACCTCCGGCGGATATTTGATCTGAAGCTCCTTCATCGAATTTCCGAGAAGCATGAGCTGTTTATTATTCTCCTTGGCCTTTTCGGTAAGCTCTCCGATCCTGTTTACGATATCCTCATCTATGCCTGTCTGTATCTGGGTAGCTGCGCCAGCCTCATTGCCGAGATTAAAGACCTTATAACCTCTTGATGAAAACGCCTTCCCTCCGATTATGGCTCTGCTGGATCTGATCCATCCCTTTGCCCTGAGCAGGCTGTTTACCGAATTCGTTACCTGTATGTCCCCGTCACTCATCACTATGACGCTCTCAAAGAACTTGCTTACGACTCCGCCCTTCGCGGTAACCTTACCGTGTCTTCCGGCATTCATGCCGCGGTTCAAAGTGACCTGCCCCTCGGATATGATCTCCGCGCCGCCTACATTTCCGTCAACTACGATATCTCCCACCGCTTTAACAACCGCTCCGTTTTCCACGTTTCCTTTTACGTGCACGCTCCCGTCAAAGTCGATATTCCCTGTCGCCAGCGTGACATCCCCTACCTCAAGATGCTTGATGACGTTAAGTATGTTGCCGTTAAGCTCAACCATACCGTCAATAGCCGCGGTATAGGTGTGCTTGTCCTTTGAAAGAATAAAGCCGTTGCCCTTAAGGAGTTCCCTTTCTATTCCCTTCTTGCCGCTTATCGCCGTACCGTTTACGGCGTATCCGTCATCGCCCTCCTCCGCGTCATGGTAGACGGCAAGGACATCGCCCTCCTTGACCACCGTGAATTTTTCCATTGTCTGATAGTCAACGGATCCGTCCTCCAGTATCTTGGGTTTTTTATCAACCTCTGTGTTAAAGAAGAACTCATAGCTTCCGTCAGCGCCTTTCTTCGGTATGCTGCCTCTCGCTATAAGGATGGCTCTCTTATCGTAATTGCCGCTGCAGATCTTTTCTATATTTTCCTCTATAAGCCCGTATGTGACGTCAAGCTCCGCAAGGCTCTCGATAAGCGAATCCCTGTCGATCCTTTCACCCTCTTTTTTCATGGTGATATAAGCTTCGATACCGCCGCTCGTAGTGTAAAGCTCGAAATCATCCGAGCTTACAGTCACATCCTCGCCGCCCTCCTCCAGGATGATACGGCGTTTACGCATCTCATTACTGGTATACATGAGGGTGGTGTATTTTGATACATCAAGACCCTCCGCAAGACCCAGACGGATCTCCCTCATCTGCTCCCAGTCGTAGTAAGGATTCGCGTATTTTGATATATCGAGACGGTTCTCCAGTCCGAACCTTATCTCACGCATCTGACGCCATCCGAACTTGATGTCGGCATAGGTCGTGACATCTATATCCTCTTCAAGACCGATCCTTATCTCCGCTATGGCGGCTCCTCTGAAATCAGTCTCTATATATCCGTCCATATCTATACCGTGGTTAAAGGCCAGTCTGATCTGGTAGAGCTGCTCGGGATCGTAACCCTCCTCCACGTATTTATAGATATCTATCTTTTCTTCTTTGGATTTGCGCAGCTGCTTCAGGACTCCCGCGCTGTATTTGGTCTCTCCGGAAATATCTATGCCGTTTATCAGACCTTTGCGGATCTGATGCATCTTCTCATACGGGATCTCAGGATCCGCAAAAAGCTTAACGTCGACTCCCTGCTCAAGCCCGGTAAATATCTCCTCCATCTGCATCCAGTCATACTCGGGCTTCACATATGGCGCAACATCAAGACCCGACGTGAGAGCCATCCTTATCTGGCGCATCTGGATGGCAAGGAAATCGGGATTTTCATATATAGATGTGTCAATAGAGGCTTTTTTTCCTTCCTCTATCTCAAATAACTGGTCACTGGTATATTCTGCCAAAGGGATCTCTCCTTATTAAAGCCTTATAAAATCAGTTAATTCTAACATGCCCCCCCCATTTTACACAAGACAACGTATACGTATGATCATCACTTATGTATGACACAATGTGTGACACTGTATTATATCATGTCCACCCATGGACGATTCAACTAGAAAAGCTTACGGCGAATTTCTCTGTTATTTTCCGGAAAAAGTTCGCTCCGTCAGGCTTTCAAGCAGACATTGCCTTAAAAGTGTGAGCGCCGCTGCCGCTGCCGACTCCCTTACTTTTTCTCTTTCGCCGGAGAATAAATACTTTTTAACCTTTATCTTTCCGAGCACCGATACGCCTATATAAGTAAGACCCACCGGCTTCTCGTCGGATCCCCCGTCCGGTCCCGCGATTCCCGTAAGCGATACCGCCGCATCGGATTTTGCCGCCGCAGCGCAGCCCTTTGCCATTTCCTTTGCGCACTGCTCTGATACCGCTCCGTATTTATCAAGCGTAGATCTCTTAACTCCCAGATATTTCCTTTTCGATTTATTTGAATAAGTGATAAAGCCGGTCTTTATGACCTCCGACGCTCCCGGAACGTTTATGAGCCTGCTCGTAAGCATTCCTCCCGTAAGAGACTCCGCGGTCGCGAGGGTCAGCCTGTTTTCATTCAAAAGCTGCATGACCGCCGCCTCGAGCGTTATGCTCTCATCCGTTGTGAA
>JAFUWM010000391.1 GCA_017483425.1 Lachnospiraceae bacterium
AGATGCTGAAAAGCATATGACACGAAAGCGGTTTGTGTCATATTTTGAAAAATCAGAGGGGCATCGCCCCTCTGATTTACTGTAAAATCCGTGTCATATTTCGTGTCATATTCCATTTACAAACCATTAGAAAACCTTTATAATACGTTATAAATTTGATGGTGCGGAAAGTGGTCGAAAATGGCTATAAAGCCCGTATTTATGCGGTTTTCCGTATATGGACCATAGGGGGATCGAACCCCTATAAAAATCAGCGGAAACACCGATAAATAGCGGGTTTGCAAAAATCCGTGTCATACTTTATGGCAAGAATGTGTCATATTTCGTGTCATATTTTCACGATCCGATGACCTCATTGATATGCCCCGCCATCTTGTCGGCATAGTACGCCGACATGGATGCGATGTTATTCTGATACACGGTTTTCATGATAGATCCTCCACGTCTCCAGCCACCCATATCAGCAGTATAAATATCGGGTATCTGCAATATGGCGGCGGTACTTGCGAAGTAGTGCCGGATCGAATGGAAGGGAAAATTATATCCGAGCTTATCACGCAGATGACAGAACTGTGTGGTAAGCGTATCGGGATTCATCCCGGCCACATATCCGCTACCCTCTCCGATCATCTCGAGTACATTTTCCGGGAGCTTCACATACCTGTCGCTGTCCACCGTCTTAGGCGTATCCTTGTATATCCATTTCCCGTCCTTATCACGCACTATATCAGCGTGCACATGAGCCACACCGTTTTCTATATCCTCATGCTTCAAGGCACAGATCTCACCGCGCCGGAGTCCGCACACGGCGAGTGATATATTGAGCTTCATCTTTGGCGGAGCTGCTTCTATCAGAGCACGTATCTGCTCATCTGACGGAGAGACAGGCCGCTTCCTGATCTTTGCCGGGAAGGTAACTTTAAAGGACAGCTCCGGCGAATACATCGCTATCGCCGCACTCAGAAGAGCATATGCGTTCCTTACGGTTTTCGGTGACACCTCCATGGCCATACCGGACACGAACAGCTGCATATCCTCTCCCGTGAGTACGCGGAGCCTTTTATCTTCTATGCCCGCATATCTCACATTCCTCATGCGCACGTATCCGGAGATGGTAGACGGACTCAGTACAGCTGTCTTTGCCGCTATGTATCCGTCGAGGGCTTCACCCACGGTCAGATCATGCCTTGCCCTCCGGTGCTTTTCTGCTGCGAAGGATGCCGCTTTCATCTCCGCTTCAATTCGTGTGGGAGCGGTAAAGGACTCATAGTGCATCTTCCCGTCCTTATCCTTGTACGAGAATACCCGCGCCCTCCAGCTCCCTGATGGTAGTCTCTTTGCCTTTGCCATACAATACCTCCTTTTGATATAATACGTGAGCTACCGCCGCTCCAATCTGGTAACAGAAAGGAGGTGAGGCAGCCGTGAACTTACCCTACACATTTATGATCTCCGTCTTGGCAAGTGTGATTGCCTATTACATTTGCAAATGGCTTGATGGGGATTGAGGCGGTGACAGCCTGAGACTGGTCTACTCTGACAGACAAGAAGCCCTCGGTATCGCAGTACCGGGGGCTTCGTCTTGCCATGAATTACTCTACACATTTGCTTGCGCATGGATATAGTACATCAATCCCCGTTAAATTGTCAAATTGCACTCACCTGTCGTGGGCGGAGGGCAGCAGCCGGAAATGATTCTGTCGAGCCTTATCTGTATAATATCCCTTAACCGACCTGCCCCTTTTTTTGCTCTGTATCATCTATTCCGAGAGTACGTCTTATTGAAGTCTGATCTATACCGTCGGCCTGCCGATATCTCATGATAATTTCCCGCTCCCTCTTGGTAGTGTATATCCTGTCGGGATCATACGGCTGGATCTCCAGCTCATCAAATGCCATGGAATCCATGGATACATCGAAGTACCTACACAGCTTTTTGAAGGTAGAAAGCCCCATGCCTTCATATCCCCTTTTATACCATCCATCTACAGTGGTATAAGGAATACCAGCGTTGATCGACAACCTTCTTTTATTCAGATGGTTTTTCTCCATTAGGAAATCAATTTTTTCTAACAATGTCATAAGATCACCCCCATTTTTAACTGTCCGTACCGGACGGTTTTTCTTTGCCCTCACCTTGATTATATGAGCGTTTCGGGGGCACAACAAGAATAAAATACGCACAAAAGAAAAAATATCTTGACAATATACGCACAAAGGGATATTATTACAATCAAGTTACGCACAGAGGTATATTTTATATCTAAATAAACGCGCAACAGAAAGCCGCAAATGGCAGCGGCACAAAAAAGGCCATGCACAATTCTCCCTTTATATTTTGGGCGGTGTACGCAAAGGACGGCACCGCCCCGGACAGGAGGAAAGATGAAAAGAGAAGTAAACCGAAAAGAATTCAGTCATGAAAGGCTAAACGAGGTGATGCAGCTGTGTGGTGTATCAGCTGCAGACATAAGCAGAGCGACAGGAGTAACGGAAAGCAAGCTGTCGGAGTACCGCTCCGGCAAAAGGAGGCCGGGACTCCACAATGCGATCATGATATCCAGCTTCCTTGGAGTACCGCTGGAATATCTGCTGGCATGAGGGATAACCGCCCGGCGCAGCCCTTACAGTACGGATCACCCTCACGCGCTGGGCGGATGTCCCTGTACAGGGACATATATACCATATTACCTAAGGTCTTGACAGACCTCAGGTAATATAAAAATTCATTACAGACCAAAAGAAAGCCGCACAGCGGCGCAGTAAAGGAGAGGAAAGATGTACAAGAATCTGGAACGCGCAATGAGAGAGCATTGCATCAACCGTACCGCACTCGCGGCTATCCTCGGTGTGGATATAAAGACCATCACCAACAGGATGGCGGGTATCTACGACTGGACACTATCGGAAGTAATGAAGATCACGGAACTGTTTCCGGAGTACACGCAAAATTGGCTTTTCGAGCGCACGGAAAAAGCCGCAGCGGTGTGAATATGGTATGGAGCGCGATACGCTCCGGCATGGAGCGCAAAGGAATCAGGTCTATCGGAGAGCTTGCGGAAAGAGCAGGCATTACCAAAGCCACTCTGACGCAGACCCGCAGGAAGAATCCGAGAAGCTTTGTGCTTTATGAGCTTTTACAACTGGACAGTTTGCTTGAATTTACCGCCGCAGAATGGCAGGAAATAAGAGAGTAGTTGCGACATCGCAAGGAGGACACCATGGACATCAAATCACCGATCACCCTCATATCAGAAGAGGACAGAGCAAAGCGCAGACGCGACGAGAAGTTAAGGGAATGGCTTGCCGGATTTGTGGCGGGCGCAATGCTCGTAACTATAGTCGTGCTTATGGTAGCGATAAAGGTCGCCGCATGACTACCAGCGCGGCAGCATCCCGTAAATGGAGGGAGGATCACCCCGGCTACGATAAAGCATGGCGTGAGAAGCACCGAGAGGAGATACGCGTCAAGGACAGGAACTACTATCACGCGAATCGCACCAAGATCCTCGCCAAGCTCAAGGAGAAAAGAAATGGTAAAAGAAGCAGAGCTGACGAATGAAGTTAAAAAAATGAGCCTGGAAGAGTCGAAAGCCGTACTCTCCGGCCTTGTGGAAATGTTTATTCACTTCGAAGGTCAGAATAGCCTGAATGAGCACGCAAACTTATGGAATTACCTCGTACATAATAAGGCGATCAATACCGTGGCACCCGATCGCCCGGGAAAATAAGGAGGAAGAAAGCCTGAAACAGAAGGCTTTGTCAACTTGATAAACCGTTTAATAAACCGTTTATTTTTTCACTCAGGAGATATTCGTGTCGTACATAGAAAAGATAGTGGAGGCAGGAGAGACCACTGAGATATCCCGGTACTACTCCATACGCACAGGTAAGCCGGAGGGGATGAGGAGGCGAGAATATGACGTACAGAGAGTTTCTACAGACAAAAGTGGATATATCCCAGGAGTCAGGATTTGACATCAGCCTTGATGATATAAACCCGGCTCTTAAAGACCACCAAAAGGCGATAGTCCAATGGGCAGTACGCGGAGGATGTAGGGCGATATTTGCGTCCTACGGACTTGGAAAGACCGTGATACAGCAGGAGATACTTCATGTCATCCTACAGAAAGAGCACGGCAAAGCTCTTATCATATGCCCGCTGGGAGTACGTCAGGAATTTGCGAGAGATGCCGAGAGGATATTGGGATATGCAGCACCGACCTATGTGAAAAACATGGAAGAGGTCGAAGCTTGCGACACGGAGATCATGATTACCAATTATGAGCGGGTCAGAGACGGCGACATCGTCCCCGGATACTTCACAGCAACAACTTTAGATGAAGCGTCAGTGCTCAGAGATTTCGGATCAAAAACATATCAGACCTTTTTACCTAAGTTCAAAGCAGTGAAATATAAATTTGTCGCCACGGCGACACCTGCACCGAACCGTAAAAAAGAGCTTATTCATTATGCGGGACATCTCGGCATCTGCGATACGGGCAGTGCCCTGACAAAGTATTTTAAGCGCGACAGTACGAAAGCAAATAACCTCACACTCTACCCGAACCGTGAAGAGGAGTTTTGGCTGTGGATGAGTTCATGGGCACTTTTTGTATCAAAGCCGTCAGACTTAAATCCGGACTTTTCGGATGAGGGGTACGACCTGCCGGAGCTGGAGGTGCGTTGGCATGAGCTCCCGGCTGATTATATGGAAGCCGTGGACAAAGACGGGCAGATGTGTCTTTTCAATGAAGCCGCAGCGGGACTCAAAGAAGCGGCACAGGTGAAAAGGGACAGCATAGATAAACGCATAGCGGAAATGTCGAGAATAATATCTGAAAGCCCAGACGACCATTTCATTATTTGGCATGACACAGACAAAGAGCGGGATGCCATCCGCAAAGCAGTGCCCGACGTGGACTACATCACAGGATCCATGGACATGGATCTGAGAGAGAAAAAGGTGATTGACTTTTCAGACGGCAAGATAAAGCTTTTCGCCACGAAGAAATCACTGTCGGGCAGTGGCTGTAATTTCCAGCACCACTGTCACAGAGCCATTTTCCTCGGAATCGATTATGAAGCAAATAACTTCATGCAGGCACTTCACAGGATATACAGATTTTTGCAGAAAGAGAAGGTCATCATCGACATCATATATGTGGAAGAAGAAAAGGCAATAAAAGATGAACTGATCCGCAAGTGGCAGGATCACGACAAAATGGTACAGAAAATGACAGATATAGTCAGAGAATACGGACTGACCGACATCAAACGGTTTGAACGACTGGAAAGAAAGATGGGAGTGGAGGAAACGGTGAAGGTAGAGGGGCACAGATATACGGTAGTCAACGATGATTGCGTAAAGGAAACGGAGAGGATGGAAGAAAACAGCGTTGATATGATCCTGACCTCCATACCTTTCGGGAATCATTACGAATACAGTCTCAACTATGCGGATATGGGGCATAACGAAAATGATGATGATTTCTTTAAGCAGATGGACTACCTCACCCCTAATCTTTTGAGAGTATTAAGACCGGGACGCATAGCGGCAATACATGTCAAGGACAGGGTGGAGTTTGGAAATGCGACTGGGACGGGCTTTCCTACAATAGAACCCTTCCACGATTACACGACATTACATTTTATGAAGCATGGATTTCTGTACATGGGAATGATCACGATAATCACCGATGTGGTGCGTGAAAATAATCAGACGTACAGACTCGGATGGAGCGAGCAGTGCAAAGACGGATCAAAGATGGGAGTAGGCTGCCCTGAGTACGTGCTACTTTTCCGCAAAGCTCAGAGCGATAAAAGCAAAGCCTATGCCGATGTCCCCGTGGAGAAATCCAAAGAAGAATACACACGGGCACAGTGGCAGATAGACGCACATGCTTTTTGGAGATCCAGCGGAGACAGGCTTGTGACCAAAGAGGAGCTGAAGGAGATACCCACAGATGTAATGCAAAAGGTTTATCGTCAATACTCACGGGAGACAGTATATGACTACAAAGAGCATGTGGCGTTAGCCGAAAAGATGGACAGGGAAGACAGGCTCCCAGCTACCTTTATGTGCGTAGCTCCTGCTTCATGGGATATAGGTGAGGTGTGGGATGATATCGTACGGATGCGGACGTTAAATCTCAATCAGGTCAACCAAAAAAAGCAGATGCACGTATGCCCCTTACAGCTCGACACCATAGAAAGGCTGGTAAACAGATACACCAACGAAGGCGAGACGGTATACGATCCGTTTTCAGGCATAGGCTCGACAGGCTATCAGGCAATACAGATGGGGCGCAAATATTACGGGTGCGAGCTGTCACCCGACTATTTCAGGGACAGCATAGGATATTTACAGAATGCGGAGACAGAGATAGAGTCCCCGACACTGTTTGATTTTGTAAGTTAAAAACGCAAATCAGGACACGATAGAGGTATTAAGGGAGGCATAGAATGCTCGAGCCTCAGAACAATGTAAGAAACTTGAAGCCAGAAGAAGCAAAGGCCCTACTCAGCGGAGTGGTGGAGATGTGCATCCATGAGAAGAGATACGACCTGTCATCTCACTCAAAGGCATGGAATTACCTTGCGGAGCACGGCGCGATCAACATGATATCACCGGTGCGCTGAATGAGTTTCTTCTATATATAAGTATCAGTCCGAGAGGACTATTTCAAGACTCGATAAACCGTTTATTTTTTCACTCAGGAGATATTTCATTGTCGTACATAGAAAAGATAGTGGAGGCAGGAGAGACCACTGAGATATCCCGGTACTACTCCATACGTACAGGTAAACCGGAGGGGATGAGGAGGAGAAAGCTTGACCCTACCCCGGAGAGAATAAAAAGAGCCAATATGAGACGCAGAGCCGACAGGCTCCGCCAGCTCATGAATGCCAACTTTAATGACAATGATTACTGGTCTCTGACCCTGACCTATAGACAGGGAGCAGAGCCGGACACGATAAGGGGCGTGCGAGATGATGCAGCCGACTTTGTGAAGCGGCTGCGTAAATGCGCAAAGCTGTTCGGCGTGGAGCCGAGGTATATCTACGTGATAGGTGCAGGTAAGCACCGCAGGCATATCCACATCACAGTCAACGCTCTGCCTGACATGGCCATACTTACCGGCTGCTGGATCCACGGCCACGTAAGTATGACCAAGCTATACAGCGATGGCCAGTACAGAAGCCTCGCTGATTACTATATACAAAACGCACAGGATACCAATGAGCAGGAAGAGGCTCTGGGAGAGAAGCCCGGACAGTGGTACGTTCCTTCACGCAACCTCACACAGCCCAAGGAAACAAAGCGGATCATCACCGCGAAAGAGTTTCGGACAGATCCGAAGCCTAAAAAAGGCTACTACGTGGAGAAAGGATCAGTATATACCGGATGGACAGAAGCCGGATTCCCTCTCCTGCGGTATACGCTCATCAAGGAGAAGAAGCATGAAGGAAATAAAATTGTACATCTGCACGAATGCAGCCCCCAGACGGGAGGACAGAGCAAAGGTGACCTACCTGCTGCAGTATGTGAAGGACGGACAGGATGCCGGATCGAGAGAGGATCACATGGCAGTTGACGGCAACCAAAAGAGCGCAACGCTGGAAGCCATGATATCAGCCCTCACTCGGATCAATGATGGCAACACCACACCTATCACCATCATATGCCACTGCCCCGGAGTAATACAGTGCATCAATCAGGCACTGTACACGAAGTGGCAGGCGAACGGCTGGCAAAACTCAAAAGGTACGGAGGTGGAGTGCGCCGATATGTGGGAGCGCGTGTCAAAGCTCCTGAAGGACAAAGCCGGCGAGATCATTGCAAGACCTCCCGCCGACGAAGAACAGGGCATCATGAGGCAGCTCGGGGCGGAGACATTTGACCCGCACTCAAATATAGCTTAGCACTGGAAATTCCAGCGGCGGGCAGGTTTTTAAAACGAATTTATGCGGCTTTCGGGCATACCGCCACCCGAAAAAACCAGTAAAGTACAGCGGCGGCACGTTTTCAGGAGACAAGGAGAAAAACATGAAGATAAACATGAA
>JAFUWM010000034.1 GCA_017483425.1 Lachnospiraceae bacterium
AGGATCGTAACCCTGCTTCCCCGCTTAGCAGAGAGAAAGCTCTCTATCACTTCCCTGTCGGGCACGTCCATCTCAAGCATTATCTCCTTCGGAACAAACGGCGTTCCGGTGTAGAACTGCCCGAGGAAATCATTCAACACCTCCGGATCCTCCGCATCAGCCGAGACGTGGCTCAGCACATAGTGATCTCTGCCTATAAGCCGTCCCTCTCTCACAAAGAATAAGACGACTACGGCGTCCTCCCTGTCCCGGTTCAGCGCGATCACATCCCTGTCCTCACCGTCATGGGCAGTTATCTTCTGCTTCTCCGATACGGAGCGCACGGATTCTATAAGATCCCTGTAAACAGCGGCATTCTCAAAATCAAGACGCTCTGATGCAGCATCCATCCTCTCCTGCAAAGAACCCAGCACAGGATCATAATGTCCGTTCAAAAACTCCAGCGCCCCCTTTACATTCTCCGCGTATTCCATATCATCCTCTGCCGAGAAATTCTTCAGGCAGGGAGCGGAGCATTGCTTCATATGATAATTCAGGCAGGGCCTTTCTTTTCCTCTGTCCCGGGGAAGCACCCTGTTGCATGTCCGGAGTCTGTATATTTTATTAATAAGCTCTATCGTCTCCCTCACCCCGTAGCTTGAAGTATACGGGCCGAAATATCTGGCCTTGTCCTTTTTCATGGTACGCGAAAACATTATCCTCGGATACTGCTCGTTCACGGTGACCTTGATATAGGGGTAGGTCTTGTCATCCTTTAGCATCGTATTGTATTTCGGCCTGTGCTCTTTTATCAGGTTATTCTCAAGCACCAGCGCTTCAAGCTCAGAATCCGTCAATATATACTCAAACCATGATATCTGCGATACCATTCTCTTTATTTTTTCGGATTTTGTTGTCTTTCTGAAATATGAATGGACGCGGTTAAAGAGATTTACCGCCTTGCCGATATATATGATCGTATCATCCGCGTCATGCATCAGATACACTCCCGGGGATTTGGGGAGCTTTTTTAGTTCTGCTTCTATATCGAAATCTTTACTCATGGGATTATACTATCATATAAATGAGGCCGTGTGAATGAACACACGGCCCCGCTTTTATCACTTATTATTGATTATATACTCTTAAGCCTTGTACGGATTCTCTGACGCATAGGGCAGAGCTGCAGGCTGATTATAGCCGATCTCGGAAAGATCCACGCCGATATACTTATATACCTCAAAGAGCGGCTTGCCGTAGTGACCAAACATGACCGCGCCGTGATGAGGATAATTCTTCTCTATGAGCACGTGGCGATAGAAGCGTCCCATCTCGGGGATAGCGAATACGCCGATCGAACCGAATGACTTGGTAGCCACAGGAAGAACCTCGCCCTCTGCGACATAAGCCCTGAGCTTACCGTCCGCCGTTGACTGAAGCCTGTAGAATGTGATATCTCCGGGCTGGATATCGCCTTCCATGGTTCCCTCGCACCAATCCTGCGGGTGCGTGCGCGCCATGATCCTCTGATATGACAGATGAGGATTGCAGAGCTTCGTAGAGCAGGTGTTTCCGCAATGGAAGCCCATGAATGTGTCTGTCTGTACATAAGGGAACTTGCCGTCGATAGACTCCTTAAACATATCCTTGGGTACGGAGTTATTGATATCAAGAAGCGTAACCGCCTCACCTGAAATACAGGTTCCGATATACTCTGAAAGCACACCGTAGATATCAACCTCACAGGATACGGGGATGCCCTGTCCTGCAAGCCTTGAATTCACATAGCAGGGATTGAAACGGAACATATCCTGGAAAGCGGGCCAGCACTTCGTGGTGAGCGCTACATACTTCCTGTAACCCATATGCTCCTTTACCCAGTCTTTTAATGTCAGCTCATACTGAGCGAGTTTCCTCAATGTATCGTTGATCTCGGACTGTCCGAGCTCCTTAGCCATATCTTTTGCTATCTCTTCTATGCCGTCCTTATCATCAGCATGCTTCTGATAAGACTCGAAAAGATCAAGCTCGGATTCTTCCTCTATCTCGACGTCGAGGTTGTAAAGCTGCTTGATGGGAGCATTGCAGGCAAGGAAATTCTGCGGTCTGGGTCCGAATGATATGATCTTTAAGTTCTTAAGACCTACTACAGCGCGGACTATCGGCAGGAAATCATGGATCATGTCCGCACAGTCATCCGCATCGCCTACGGGATACTCGGGAATATATGCCTTTGTGTTTCTGAGCGCGAGGTTATAGCTTGCGTTCAGCATACCGCAGTACGCATCTCCCCTGCCGTCAAAGAGATCCTCCTGGCTCTCCTCTGCCGCCGCAATAAACATTGACGGGCCGTCAAAATGCTTCGCCAGCAATGTCTCTGAGATCTCCGGTCCGAAATTACCGAGATAAACCACGATAGCGTTACAATCATGGGCTTTTACATCCTCGAGAGCCTCAACCATCTGTGTCTCGCTCTCGATGATACAGACGGGACACTCATAAATATCGTCCTTATCATATTTCTTTGCATAAGCCTCTACGAGAGTCTTTCTTCTGTTTGTCGCAAGCTCTGCAGGGAAACAGTCCCTTGATACCGCCACAATACCTACTTTTGCCTTTGGGATGTTGCCTACCATACCTTTATCCTCCTTTATTTTCCCAATATGCAGTCCGGCGGTCATGTCTTCTGTGGGATTCTTCTATTATATGATTGCTCCAGAAACTGACCCGACAGATGTATACACATGAGCCGTCCTCCCGGAACCGGAATACAAAAATAATTATAAAGCTTTTGATATTCGCTGGCAATGGATATTTGAAGTTGCTGTTCACTGCGGATTATGTCATCAGAATTGCTGATTATATGCATAAATTCTGTTTATTTTCGTCATGTTTTATCATTGACATTTGTAAAATGCAATCTTATGATAATATTCGTGTATCGGATCATGCACATGATTTTATAATTTTGAACCTATAATTAAGGAGGATCAATATGAAGACAGTACAGATTTCACTGAATTCTATCGACAAGGTTAAGTCTTTCGTGAATGACATCACAAAGTTCGATTATGATTTCGATCTTGTATCAGGCAGGTACGTGATCGACGCAAAGTCGATAATGGGTATATTCAGCCTTGACCTTTCGAAGCCGATCGACCTCAATATACACGCTGAGGATAATATCGACGACGTACTTAAGGTTCTTGAGCCTTATACAGTATAATCAACTAAGCTCTTAAGTAAGATCAGGACAAACGCCTTTCCGGGTGTTTGTCCTTTTGTTTCAAATATTTATCTCCTCCATTCCTTCTATGGGGATATGGCTTGCAAGATATCTGCCTTCTACCTCATAAAAATGAAGATCAAATCCTTTATAAAGCTCTAATTGTTCCTTTCCCAGTACATAAAGCAGGGTATCGTCATACTTATTTCTCGACATATCATCCCGCAGCGCCTCCAAGGTGTTCTGCACCTTACTCTCTATGGGTCTGGCATAATAAAAGTCATTCGTGGTCATCCCGTGGAGATAAGCATAGTAGCTCAAGTACTGATCGTCCTCTCCGTCCTTTATATCCATGACTATATGGTCATACCGGTCTATCACCGCGTCCAGAGCAGGATTGTCGTCAAGAATCCCCTTGTATTCATAATTATTTATGGCAAATCTCCCGTGCTCCTCCATGAGATAGGGCATCATATCCACCGCCTGAAATGCAAGGCACAGCACAAAAAGGATAAGCATCCTCTTCCTATTAAGCTTCTTTGCAATGAACACTATGGCGAGAGTC
>JAFUWM010000035.1 GCA_017483425.1 Lachnospiraceae bacterium
ATATTGAACCTTCCAAAAGGCACAGAGCATTTCCTTACCGACATACACGGGGAATATGAGCAGTTCAATCACGTGCTAAAAAACGGCTCGGGTTCCGTAAGGCGCAAGATCGACGAGGAATTCGGCAATACCTTAACGATAAAGGATAAGAAAAGCCTTGCGACGCTCATTTATTATCCCGAAGAGAAGCTCGCCCTTATCGAGAAAGAAGAGGAGAATATAGACGACTGGTACCGCATCACGCTTCACAGGCTTGTGGCGCTGACGAGGCGCGTCGCTTCCAAGTATACCCGGTCGAAAGTGAGGAAAGCCCTGCCTAAAGATTTCGCGTACGTGATAGAGGAGCTTATCACGGAGAAGGCAGAGGTTCAGGATAAGGAAGGCTACTATAATTCCATAATATCAACGATCATATGGCTTAGACGCGCGCCTGAATTCATCACCGCGATCTCAAATCTGATACAGAGGCTTGTCATAGATCATCTGCATATAGTCGGGGATATATACGACAGGGGACCCGGCGCCCATATTATCATGGATACGCTGCTTTCATATCACTCCGTTGATATAGAATGGGGAAACCATGACATCATCTGGATGGCGGCGGCTTCCGGGCATGCGGCATCCATAGCCACGGTCATAAGACTCTCGGTAAGATACGCCAATCTTGCGACTCTGGAAGAAGGCTACGGAATAAACCTCATACCCCTTGTGACCTTTGCGATGGAAACCTACAAGGACTCGGACTGCGCCCCTTTTGCCATAAGGCCCGGAGAGGAATACAACCGGCATGACATGAACATGGACGAAATGGTTCACAAGGCTGTGTTTGTCATACAGATGAAGCTTGAGGGACAGCTTATAAAAAGACATCCCGAGTTTGAGATGGATGACAGACTCGTGCTTTCAATGATCGATTATGACAATGGAACCATCGAGCTCTACGGCAAGACCTATCCGCTAAAATGCTGTGATTTTCCTACCATAGATCCGACCGATCCTTATAAGCTTACGCCGGAGGAGGAAGAGGTTGTGGAAAGGCTTAAGACGGCATTCATGCATAGCGAGAAGCTTCAGAAGCATGTGAGATTCCTTTATTCAAAGGGCAGCATGTACAGAGTCTATAACGGCAATCTGCTCTATCACGGCTGCGTTCCTATGGATGAGAACGGAAGCTTCATGTCAATGAAGATCGACGGAAAAGAATATGCCGGAAAGGCGCTCTACGACATGCTTGAAACTTATGCGAGAAAGGCATACTCCTCAACTAAGGATCAGGCGGAGAAGCAGAAGGGACAGGACTATATGTACTACATATGGACCGGAGCCAAGTCCCCCGTTTTCGGGAAAGATCGTATGGCAACCTTTGAGAGCTACATGATAGAGGATAAGGAGACCCATAAGGAGAATAAGAATCCTTACTATAATCTCAGGGACAATGAAGAGGTTGTTGACAGCATTCTGAAAGAATTCGGTCTTGAGGACGTGGAGGATGCCCATATAGTAAACGGCCACGTGCCTGTGGAGTTGAAAAAAGGCGAATCTCCGGTGCTCTGCGGGGGCAAGCTCTTTATCATAGACGGAGGCTTCTCGAAAGCCTATCAGTCAAAGACCGGAATAGCGGGCTATACGCTGGTATATAATTCGCACGGTCTGAGGCTTGTGGCGCATGAACCCTTTACATCCGCCGAGGACGCTATCAGGAACGAGACGGATATAGTCTCTGATTCCGAGATAATAGAATCAAAAAACGAAAGGATACTCGTAGAGGACACGGACACCGGCAGAGAGCTAAGAGAGCAGATAGCCGAGCTTGCCGTGCTGCTCTCAGCCTATGAGGACGGCACCATACCGGAGAGGGGATAAAAATTTTTGTTGCAAAAACAGAATAAACGGATTAAAATCCTTTTTATGAGCAAAGGCGCTCGGATGATTCCGGGCGTCTTTTTACTTTTTAAATCCGAAAGGAGCGGGAAATGTGTTCGATAATGACTTTAACCGATAAGAGCCTGAGAAGAGAGGATTTTATCGTAAGCTTTAATGAGACTATATCAAGGGGACCTGATGACAGCCGTATAGAAGAGACTACATCGGGGTATATGTGTTTTCACAGGCTTGCGATAATGGGACTGACTCCTGAGGGAATGCAGCCGTTTTCACTCGGCGATGATAAAGTAGTCTGTAACGGCGAGATATACGGATTCAGAAAGATTAGGGAGGAGCTTAAAGCTAAGGGATACAGCTTTATGAGTGATTCCGACTGTGAGATACTGCTTCCCATGTATCATGAATACGGGC
>JAFUWM010000036.1 GCA_017483425.1 Lachnospiraceae bacterium
ATTGTCGCAGAAACCAGTATTTTCAAGGCTTCCCGGGCTTTTTAGTCAGCGGCTTTGACTTTAGCTTTTTTGCCAGTCAGCTTCCTTAAATAAAAGAGCTTATTCCTTCTTACCTTACCTCTGCGAGTGACCTCAACTTTCTCTACGTTGGGTGAATGCATCGGCCAGGTCTTCTCTACTCCGACACCGTTGGAAATCTTTCTTACGGTAAAAGTAGCCCTTGAAGAATTTCCTCCCTGCTTTTTGAGCACGGTTCCCTCAAAAACCTGTATCCTCTCGCGGTTTCCCTCGCGGATCTTATTGTGAACCCTTACGGTATCACCTACGTTAAACTCCGGTACTTCCTTCTTTTTCTGTTCTTCCTCGATCTCCTTGATGATCTCAGCATTCATTTTTCATTTCCTCCTGTATGTAAAAATCCGACGTTCATGCCTGTTGAAGTGTTCAATAATCGTTTCATAACCCGACTTCGTCGGGTACGTCCCAGCAGAGCCAGGAAAATACGGATCCGAAATTGCCGATGCAATCTTAAATCCTATACCAGGCAGAGGACCATCAAAGTCTCGCAACCAAAAGATAATACCACAAACCATAAAGTGATATCAAGCAAAATCTCAATAAATTCCTCTGTCTTTCATATATTTCCGGTAAAGATCCGGTCTGTATTCCTTTGTGACCCGCCTCATCTCATGCATACGGTAGTTATCAACCCTGCCGTGGTCTCCCGAAAGAAGTATATCCGGCACCCTTTTCCCATGCCACTCATCGGGCCTTGTATACTGCGGATATTCAAGGAGTCCTCCCGTATTAAACGATTCGATCTCCGCCGATTCATCATTTTTCAGCACACCGGGGATGAGCCTTGATACCGCATCCATCACGACAAGCGCTGACAGCTCTCCGCCGGTGAGCACATAGTCGCCTATAGATATACGGTCGGTTACTATTTCGTCTATAACCCTCTCATCTATCCCCTCGTAGTGCCCGCAGAGGAATATAAGTTCGCTCTCCCCCGCAAGCTCCTCCGCCTTAGCCTGATCAAAGACTTCTCCGACAGGAGTCATGTATATAACGCGTGTTTTCTTATCTTTTTGTGACTCTGAACCGCCGCGTTTTTCATCTAGCCGTCTCTCTGCTTCCTCGTATGCCTGATACACCGGCTCGCACTGCATGAGCATTCCGGCGCCTCCGCCGTAGGTATATCCGTCTATGGAGCCGTAAGAATTAGTGCTGTAATCCCTTATATTCACGGTATCAAGCTCTATCAGACCCTCCCCCGAGGCCCGGCCTGTCACGCCTGTCCTGAAGGCCGCATCCACCATATCAGGAAATATAGTAAGCACCTCGAATCTCATCACAGAAGCCCTTCCATCACATGGATGGTCATGATCCCATTCTCCGTATCCACATCCCTCACACAGTCCTTTATAGCAGGGATCAGGAATGACTTACGCTCCTCAGGATCCGTCTCCACTTCATATACGTCATTTGCACCGGTATGAAGCACTTTTGACAAAACCCCAAGCTTTTTCCCCTCATCCGAAAC
>JAFUWM010000037.1 GCA_017483425.1 Lachnospiraceae bacterium
AAATGGAAGCTTCCGATATATGCGTCGTCTGACGAAAAGAGACTTCTTACCGATGTTGACTTGAATCATTCCCTTATGTCTTACGGGAGAGGGATCACGGTTGACGCGGACAGATTCTTAGAGGACGGAGAAGAGTTTGAGGAAGCGGGGATCCGCTTCAAGTGCATACATACCCCGGGGCATACCGAAGGATCCTGCTGCTATCTAATTGACTCAATGAAGGCATTGATCTCGGGAGATACGCTGTTTGCGGGTTCCATAGGAAGGACAGATCTTCCTACCGGAGATGTGGGGGAGATGAAACGGACGCTTGCGGAGAAGATCGAGCCGCTTGATGATGACATCGAGGTATATCCCGGACACGGGGAGATAACTACGATGAGGGATGAGAAGGCGTGGAACCCTTTCCTCGGGAACAGTGAGTTCATATAAATAAGAAAGGTGATCTGATGGGAGATAAACTGATAAAGAAGCCAACCACGGGGATGAAGGACATACTTCCCGCGGAGATGGAGATAAGGGATTATGTGGAAAAGACCGTGAGAGAGGTTTACGGGAGCTTCGGATTCCTGCACATAGAGACCCCGGAGGTCGAGCATATAGAAAATCTCTGCTCCGATCAGGGGGGAGAGAACGAAAAGCTTATATTCAAGATAATGAAGAGAGGAGAAAAGCTTGATATAGCGGGGGCGAAGACAGAGAATGACCTTGCGGACTCGGGACTTCGATATGACCTGACGCTTCCTCTCTCGAGATATTACGCAAATAATAACCCGTCGCTTATGATGCCGTTCAAGGCGCTGCAGACAGGGAATGTGTTCAGGGCGGACAGACCGCAGAAAGGACGCTTCAGACAGTTCAAACAGTGCGATATAGATATAATAGGAGATCCGTCTGATCTGGCCGAGATAGAGCTTGTGAACGCGACCACTACGCTCCTTGCAAAGCTCGGGTTTAAGGGATTTAAGGTGAGGATAAATGACCGGAGGCTTCTGAAAGCGATGGGAGCCTATGCGGGCTTTGATGAAGCGGCGCTTCCGGAGATATTTATAATTCTTGACAAGATGGATAAGATCGGGATCGACGGCGTCGAGCAGGAGCTTAAGGGCGCAGGCTATGATCCCGCGGCGGTGGATAAATACATTGCTTTATTTAAGGAAGCAGACGATACCGCGGAGGGTGTGAAAAGGATAGGAGAGATATTGGGCGATACGGTACAGGAGTCTGTAATCGGTGATCTCACGGAGATATTTGCGGCAGTGTCTGAAACCTCCGGCGCGGATTTCAGGCTTTCCTTTGATCCGACCTTAGTCAGGGGCATGGGATACTATACCGGAACCATCTTTGAGATAGAGATGGAGGAGTTTGGAAGCTCTGTTGCCGGCGGCGGCAGATATGACGGTATGATAGGCAGATTTACCGGGCAGGATGTTCCCGCATGCGGTTTTTCGATAGGCTTTGAGAGGATCATAACTATACTTCTCGATAAAGGCTTCAAGGTGCCGGGGAGTCCGGCAAAGACGGCGTTCCTTATAGAGAAGGGAGTAGATGCCGCAAAGCTTGCTGATATAATGAAGGAAGCGCATGAGCTTAGAGCAAAGGGCGAAACGGTGCTTATCGCCCGTATGGCAAAAAACAAAAAATTCCAGAAGGATAATCTGGAAAAGTCAGGATACACTACGTTCAGGGATTTTTACAGGAATTAAGGCAATGGGTTTATTAAAAAGGGATCTGGGTTTAGTTGCGGTAACGGATCTCGCGAGCATGAGGGTCGATAAGACTCTGCGCGATGCCGTGGAGGACGCGATCGAGGGTGGAGCGACAATGGTTGTCTTAAACGAACCTACGCTTCCGCATGATTCGCTCATGAAGGAAGCGGTCAGATTAAAAATACTATGCGGCATGCATGATATACCGTTTATCATGATGCGGCATGTGGACATAGCGGATGCGGTGGACGCGGACGGCATAGTCGTCGCGTATGAGGAATTTGATCCCGGAAGGATACGTACGGTGCTCGGTCCGGACAGGAGCATCGGAGTGCTTGTTTCAAAGCCCGATGAAGCAAGGCGCGCGATGAACGGCGGAGCATGGTTCCTTATGTGCGGACCCGTGAGCGTGGGACACGATCAGGAGCACACGGACTGTATCACGATACAGGAGCTCGAAGCGGTATGCGCGGCAGTGGACATACCCGTCATTGCATACGGCGGGCTTGCCGATGCGGATATCAACTTCCTCAGAGGTACCGGGATCTCCGGGATAGGAGCCGCTACGGGAATATTCGGACAAAATGACGTGGCGGCAGCGGCGGCATCTTTGAGGCGCATATCGAGGGAGATACTCTGATGGCAAAATGGGCGGAGCTGATATTGCTGATCTGTCTTTCTGCTTTTTTTTCCGCGGCTGAGACAGCGCTCACTACATTCAATAAGATACGCATGAGGGAGAGGGCGGAGGATGGCAGCAAGGCTGCCGTGCTGCTCCTTAAGATGGCCGATGAAAAGCCAAAGATGCTGTCAGCCATTCTCATAGGCAATAATATAGTAAATATTGCAGCATCCGCGCTTGCGACAACCATTGCGATGTCGATCGGCTTCAACGTGGGGGTCATGACTCTGATCCTTACTTTTATCATACTGATATTCGGAGAGATAACTCCCAAGAATGCCGCGGCGGTAAAGTCTGACGGGATGGCGCTTTTTTATTCCCGCATAATATACGCGTTCATGACGATCCTCACACCGGTGATATTTATCGTGAATTTGATATGCAGCGGAGTGTTGAAGCTCTTTGGGATAAACATGCATGATTCGCAGACAATAATGACCGAGGGAGAACTCAGGACGATCGTCAATGTGAGTCATGAGGACGGGGTTATAGAGACCGAGGAGCGCGTGATGATAAATAACGTCGTGGACTTTGGAGATTCCAGGGCA
>JAFUWM010000038.1 GCA_017483425.1 Lachnospiraceae bacterium
AGCCCAATCTGCTCATCCCGCTCAGTACTGACGGTTCGCGGGGTGATCAGATATTAAATGCCGAAGCCTTTGCAAAGAACGGTTACAGTAAAGTGCTGCTCGAAAAAGATATGGATAATGATACGCTGATATCAGCGATAGATGAGGTATACGACAACAGCAGCACCTATAAATCAGCTATGGAAAACGCTCCCGAAAACGGAGCGGTAAAGGCAATATACGATGTTATAACGGAGGTTTTGAATGAACGATAATTGTATTTTCTGTAAGCTTGCCAACCATGTTTTTGACACAAATATCATTTACGAGGATGATGACTTTACCGTTATCCTGGATGCCGGTCCTGCTACAAGAGGACATGCTCTTATCCTTCCGAAAGAGCATCATGCGGATATTTACGAGATGCCGAATGATCTGCTGGAAAAAGCCATAGTGCTTGCAAAGAAGGTTATTGTAGCCCTGACCCCGAGACTTCATGTGGATGGGTACAATATCGTACAGAACAACGGCGAAACCGCCGGTCAGACTGTCTTTCATTTCCATATTCATCTGATACCCCGCTACAAGGATGACGGACAGGTGATAGGATGGAAGCCCGGCAAGCCCTCGGAGGATGAGCTCAAGGCTCTGGCAGAGGAACTTAAACTGGAAGCATAAAAAGGATATATTACCATGAGGATCAACATTTATTACGGTGGGAGAGGCATAGTGGGCGATCCCACAAATACAGTCATTACCCGCATGCAGGCGGTACTTGAAGATATCAATGTCAAGGTCACGCGCTATAATCTCTATGAGGAAAGACGCAATATTTCTTCTCTCGCAAATACGGTAAGCGAATGTGACGGCATAATCCTTGCGTCCACCGTTGAATGGCATGGTACCGGCGGTTTCATGGCGGAATTTCTTGATGCGCTCTGGCTCTACGGCAACAAGGAGCGCATAGCGCAGATATACATGTGTCCTGTGGTCATGAGTACTACCTACGGTGAAAGGGAGGGTAAGCTGGAGCTCGCTCAGGCGTGGGAGATCTTAGGCGGAAAACCCTGCTCCGGTATCTGCGGCTATGTCCAGGATTCTGTTTCCTTTGAACTGAATGATGCCTACGCCACTCTCGTGGAAAAAAAGGCGGAGAATATGTACCGCACCATTTCACAAAAGACTGTGGCTCTTCCTGCTTCAAACCAGGCTGTACGGCAGATGGTTGCGGCAGGTCCCCAGATAGAACTCACCGCGCAGGAAGCGGAGCAGCTCTCAAAGTACGCCTCTGATGATAATTATGTCCAGACCCAGAAGGAGGATATAAAGGAGCTTGCTTCCCATTTCAAATCTCTCATGGGTAATCAGGGCGTATCTGTAGAAGATATGCTGATAAAGGATTTCAAGGATCACTTTGTGCCCGATCCCTCTTTCAGCGCGTCATACAGTATGATAGTAAAAGGTATCGAAAAGCCTCTTGCCATCATAATCAAGGGGGCAGACCTTGATGCGCACTATGGCAGTCTGGAGAAGCCCACTATCATTTGCAAGATCGACAAGGATAAGCTGATAAATATCACTGCCGGCGCCGAAACCTTCCAGAGAGCGTTTATGACCGGAGACATGCAGGTAAAAGGCGAATTTAAGGAGCTTCGCAAGCTGGACTCACTGTTTAAATTCGGGAAATAAAAAA
>JAFUWM010000039.1 GCA_017483425.1 Lachnospiraceae bacterium
CATTTCTTATCGAATTTATTAAAGAAATTCTGGAAGGTTATCGTCGCAAGGGTCTTTGACTCCCTCTTGACTTTCACTCTTTCCTTTGCCTCTATCGCTTGATGAAGTCCGTCGGAATACCGGCGACCCGGCATGATACGTCCGGTAAATTCATCTACGATCAGAACCTGGTCATCCTTTACGACATAATCCTTATCCCTGTGCATAAGATTATGCGCGCGAAGCGCAAGGATTATGCAATGCTGTATCTCAAGGTTTTCGGGATCCGCGAAATTGTCAATATGGAAATATTGCTCAACCTTGTGAACTCCCTCTGCCGTGAGGTTGATGAGACTGTCCTTTTCATTAACTATGAAATCTCCGGTCTCCTCTATCTCAACGCCCATGATGGCATCCATCTTTGAAAGCTCGTCGGATGACGCTTCTCCGCGCTGCATCTGCCTCGCTAGCTGGTCGCAGAGCTGGTATATAGCCGTAGATTTGCCGGACTGTCCGGATATGATGAGCGGCGTCCTTGCTTCATCTATGAGCACCGAGTCCACCTCGTCTATGATGCAGAAGTGAAGTTCCCTTAAAACAAGCTGCTTTTTGTATATCGCCATGTTGTCACGCAGATAATCAAAGCCAAGCTCGTTATTTGTGACATACGTGATATCGCATCCATAGGCCGCCTGCCGCTCCTCCTGATTCATGCCGTTAAGCACACAGCCTACTGTAAGTCCCAGAAATTCATGTATCTGTCCCATCCACTCAGCATCACGCTTTGCAAGGTAATCATTTACGGTGACAACCTCCACTCCCCTGCCTTCAAGCGCATTAAGATAAGCAGGCAAGGTACACACGAGCGTCTTTCCCTCACCTGTACGCATCTCCGCTATGCGGCCCTGATGAAGGACTATACCGCCCATAAGCTGCACCCTGAAATGCTCCATGGAAAGCACCCGTCTTGACGCTTCCCTTACCGTGGCATACGCCTCTGGCAGGATATCATCCAGAGTCTCACCTGCCGCAAGCCTTTCCTTAAATTTCTTTGTGTTGCCGCGCAGCTCGTCATCAGACAGCGCCTCCATCTGAGGCTTAAGTCCTTCAATGCGTTCAACTAACGGCATGATACGCTTCAGTTCCCTGTCACTGTGCGTACCAAAAACCTTGTCAACGATACTCATGATCTATTAATATTCCTTTGCTTCTTCCTCTCCGTTAAGTACCCTTAAACCGCCCTGCGCAAGCGCAAGCAGCTCATCCTCTCCGGGATATACGACAACAGGCGCTATCCAACTGACGTAGCTTGCGATCGCGTCAGTCACGCCCTTTCCATAGGCTATACCGCCAGTCAATATGATCGCGTCAACCTTGCCCTCAAGCACTGCCGCCCTCGAGCCTATATCCTTTGCGATCTGATATACAAAAGCATCTACTATAAGCTTAGCCTGCTCGTCATTCTCAGCCCTCCTGGTTATCTCGACCATATCGTTTGAGCCGAGATAAGCCGTGAAACCGCCTCCGCCGACCAGTCTCTTATACATTTCCTTCTCGGTATATTTACCGGAATAGCATAGCCTTACCAGAGGTCCAACGGGAAGCCCGCCTGCCCTCTCGGGTGAGAACGCTCCGTCTCCCTCGAGCGCGTTGCTTACATCGATGACACGGCCCTTCTTATGCGCGCCTACCGAAACTCCGCCTCCCATGTGGGCTACTATCACATTGATATCCTCATATCTCTTTCCATTCTCTTTCGCGTAGCGCCTTGCCATTGCCTTCTGATTGAGCGGATGAAAAATTGAATTTCTCTCTATGTCAGGTATTCCCGATATCCTTGCGACCGGCTGCAGCTCATCCACCGCGACGGGGTCAACTATGAATGAAGGCTTGCCTATCTCATCAGCTATCTCACGCGCCAGCACTCCGCCGAGATTCGACGCATGCTGTCCCTGAGGTCCGATCTTTAAGTCCTCTATCAGGGCATCCGACACCCTGTATGTGCCTCCGGGTATAGGCTTCACGAGACCGCCGCGTCCGACAACCATATCAAGAGTCTTTATGTCGAAATCCTGCTCCTTGAGACATTCTATGATGATATCTTTCCTGAACTGCTTCTGGTCGAATATCGTATCATACTTTGATATCTCCTCCACTGAATGACGGAGAGTCTTGTCAAAAAGCATCTCTTCATCTTCAAAAACCGCTCTCTTCGTGGATGTGCTTCCCGGGTTTATTATAAGTGATCTTATAGCCATGATCTGTACCTCCTCTGTTATTAATGTATACTTTTATTCTGTATTATTTTTTCTGGTAAGCCGCAACTACCGCCGCGAGCGCGATCGAATTTACCTTTGTCTCAGCCGAGTCAGATCTCGAGGTAAGTATTGCGGGAGCCTTGGTTCCTGTCAGTATACAGGCATTCTTAAACTCAGTGGTATGGACTATGAATTTATACGCGATATTACCGGCATGGATGTCGGGGAACAAGATCACATCCGCATCACCGACAATCTTCCTGTCCTCTGCATGCTTATGCTTGGCAGCCTCGGGATAAATCGCAAGATCGACTGAAAGAGGCCCGTCAATTATACATCCCTTTATCTTCCCCTCGTCATTCATCTTTGTAAGCTCCGCAGCTTCCACGGTGGCGGGCATCTTCTCGTTTACTACCTCTACGGCTGCAACCGGAGCAACCTTGGGCATATCTATGCCGCACGCGTTGCAGACCTCGACAGTATTCTCGATTATACCGATCTTCTGCTCAAGTGTAGGATAGGGAAGGAACGCCACGTCCGTGAGGAATAAAAGCTGTGACACCCCCTTTATCTCAAACACACAGACATGTGAAAGCAGTCTCTCCGTGCGGAGTCCGACCTCTTTATCCAGTATCGACTTAAGGAAATCCTTCGTGGACAGCAGTCCTTTCATATACATATCCGCTTCTCCGTCATGGACGATACGGACTGCCTCATGAGCCGCCTCTATCGGGTCCTTGATATCTACGATCTCAAATATGGAAGGATCAACTTTTAAGTCCTTGCAGATAGACTCTATCTGATCCTTGTCGCCAACGAGGATCGAGTCAGCTATCTTTCTCTCATGCGCCAGCGCCGCTGCCTCTATGACCTCGTCATCATTCGCAGCCGCTACCGACAGCTTCTTTATCGGAAACTCATTTACCTTGTTCAGTAAGTCACTGAAATTCTTGCTCATGTCCACGCTCCTTTGCATAATTATTAAACGCCCTGTCAATACGGGCAATTAGACATTATACCATAAAATCTGGCAGGCGCATAGTTTATTACTTTTACCATAGCAGGCGCATACTGTCTTTTGCCGTTGTTGACACTTCACATGGTATTTTTATAGAATAATCTTTGGATTAAAAGGTGTTTGGGGATGGAAAGTGCTGTTAGACAGATAGGTATAACCGGGGCAACCGGCGCCATTGGAATTGCCCTTATAAACAAATGTATCGAGCATGGAGTGGAGGTATACGCGTTTGTCCGCAGGGATTCTGTACGGATAAGCCGTATACCTTCACATCCTTTGGTACATCTCGTTTATTGCGCACTGGATGAAATGGCCTCCTTTGATATGTCAGACCTCCCCCGACTTGATGTTTTTTATCATTTTGCCTGGATGAAGGCTTTTGGTGAAAAAGCAAGGAATGATCTGCGTACCCAGATAAAGAATATCGACTATGCTGTGGACGCGGTCAGTCTGGCAAAAAGACTTGGCTGCAGACGTTTTATCGGAGCCGGGTCACAGGCGGAATACGGCAGGACAAAAGAGGTTTTGCGCCCCGATACGCCATGCTGTCCTGAAAACGGCTACGGTATGGCAAAGCTTGCTGCAGGTCAGATGACCCGCCTTGAATGCTTAAGACTCGATATGGAGCATGTCTGGGTCAGGGTTTTGAGCGTGTATGGTCCCTGTGATGGTGAAGGAACCCTCGTGATGTCTGTCATAAAAGACGCTATTTCAGGTATTGCTCCTGCCTGTACCAAGGGTGAGCAGCTATGGGATTATCTGTACAGCAAAGATGCGGGCAAGGCTTTCTATCTACTGGGTGAAAAGGGGGACTCCGGCAAAACCTATGTGCTCGGAAACGGGAACTCCGGATCACTGCGTACCTATATTGATAAAATATGCGAAGCGTGCGCTGAAATAAGTCTGGTTTCATCTCCCATAAGGCCGCTTTATGGTGAGATCCCCTACTCTGAAAAGCAGGTGATGCATCTTGAAGCGGATCTCAGTGAGCTCACGGGAGATACCGGATTTGTTCCCATGACTTCCTTTGAAGAAGGGATAAGGGATACCATTCGTTGGTATATAAAGACACATGGATGAAATTTTTCAGGAGCACTATATTAATATGAAAGATTCAAAATTAAAACTGCTTGACTGTACCTTAAGGGACGGAGCCTATGTGGTAGATGCCAAGTTCGGCACCCCCGCCATAAAAGGTATCATAAGCAAACTGCAGGACGCACGAGTTGACATCATAGAGTGTGGATGGCTGAAGGATAAGCCCCACGAGGATGGAACATCCTTTTATCATGTACCGTCCGATCTGAAGCCATACCTCGGTCACAAGGATAAGGATATCACCTATGTGGCCATGATCGACTGGAACCGCTATGATGTCTCCGCACTGCCGCCTTGCGATCATGAGAGCCTTGACGCAGTAAGGGTTGTATTTCCCTATGGAAAGCACAGGGAAGGGGCGGAGATCGCAAAGCAGATACGCGACAAAGGCTATGACATCTATCTGCAGGCGGCAAATACTCTGGCATATACCGATGATGATCTTGTCGAACTCGCAAAAACCGTAAATGAGCTGCATCCTGTGGCGATTTCCATAGTTGACACCTTTGGCGCAATGTACGAGAGCGATCTAGACAGGATCACTGATGTGCTGAATGCCCATCTCGATCCGGATATCAGTATGGGGTTTCATTCCCATAATAACCAACAGCTCTCCTTTGCGCTGACTTCGCACTTTGCCGAAAGACTGATAAAGCTTGGCAGATCCTGTATGCTCGACGCGACTCTCTGCGGTATGGGCAGGGGAGCCGGCAATACGACTACAGAGCTTATCGCAAGCTATATGAACAGGCGCCTCTCCTGCGCCTACGATATGAATGCGATACTTGACACGATCGACACATATATGACGTATTTCCTCGAAAACTACAGCTGGGGATACTCCACCCCCTACTTCATCGCGGGACTCTACTGCTGTCATGTGAATAATATCGCCTATCTGCTGAGAAACCACCGTACAAATTCCCGGGATATGAGGAATATAATCGAGTCCATGTCTCCGGAGGACAGACGGCTGTATGATTATGATCTTCTGGAGGAGAAATATATAGAAAACCAGAACAGGATAGTTGATGATGAAACGGATCTGGACAAGCTGCGGGGTGTCCTCGCTGGAAAGGAAATCCTGCTTGTCGCTCCGGGAAAAAGCATTGATACGGACTCCTGCAGGATACAGACATATATCTCGGATCGAAAGCCTGTGGTCATCGGCGTGAACGCGATAAATCCCCGCTACGAGTATGACTTCCTGCTTTTTGTTAATTCCGTCCGATATGACTACGCAAAAGAAGTTTATAGTGATATATTCGACAGAACTCCGCATATCCTGCTTTCCAACATAGCCACTTCGCCTGACGGTGATGAATACATAATCAACTTCAACCGTGTGGTAAAGAGGGGCTGGGAGCATTTTGACAACGCGGTCATAACCGCTCTCCGCCTGCTCGTTCATTTAAGGGCGGAAAATATCTCTATCGCAGGCTTTGACGGCTTCAAGCACAAGTATAATGAAAGCTATGCCGATGCGTCCCTTCCTACTCTGAATCCTGACGGGAAATGGGATGAGCTGAATGAAGAGATCACTGATATGTACAGGGACTTCAAGGAAACCGAAGGCAAAAACTGCCGGGTGACATTTGTCACAGAGAGTATATTCAACACTAAGGAAATATAAATATGAAAATGATAAGCTTCATGATCCCATGCTATAACGAAAAAGAAAATGTCGTGCCTATGAGCGAGGCGATAGTGAACCTCATGCAGACAGAGCTGAAAGGATACGACTACGAGCTCCTTTTTATAGACAACTGCTCTACCGACGGCACGAGGGATCTGCTGCGTACGATCTGTGCCGGGAATAAAAAGATCAAGGCCATCTTTAACGCGAAGAATTTCGGACAGTTTAATTCGCC
>JAFUWM010000040.1 GCA_017483425.1 Lachnospiraceae bacterium
CTGCCCTTATCCAGACAATCAAGTACCAGCTTCTCACCGATATGACGGCCACGCCTCTCCTTGGCTACAGCATAGCTGGCATTGCAGATATGACCGCATCTTCCTACATTATTGGGATGAAGAATGTATAATCCCATGATTTTGCTTTCTTCCTCGGCAACACCGGAATAGCTTTGGGACGAAAAGAAATCTGTGCCTGTTTCCATATCCAGACATTCTTCCTGCGGGAATGCTATTCCTTCCTCAACCACTTCGTTCCATATATGAATCATGGCTTCCATGTCTTTTTGCGTATATTCTCTTATAAACATAATAAAGGCTCCTCTAAAAAATAGTCCTATATTTGACTTACGGCAGATCCGGCACCAGATACTGATACTGTAACGGTATCATGCCCTTTATAAATTCCAGTATTAAGGAGCCGTGCGAAAATAAACTTATTAATGCACTGATCCTAAACATAATCGCAGCAATAAAAAAGGATAAACAAAAAAACAGGCAGCAGACATCGCCGGGACTTCGTTAAAGAATCAACGCTCGCGCAGACGTGACATACGTATACCGGTGAATTCAGAACGCAACTGCTTTTTTAGGCCTGACGAACTTCTTTCTGTTATTATCAGACCCAAAATTATCTCCGTAAAAGAACTGTGTTTTAAGCCAGTCACATAATGCCAGCCCATAAATCTCACGGGTTTCATTATTTCCTTTAAGCTCAACCTTCCCGTCACTTATATCCGTACTGTCAAGCTCCCACAAATGATTAGTAGAGGACAGGGTTGCGTATTTAACATCAGATGGGATGCCTCCCCCCGCATCAAGCCACTCCTTTACGTCATCATTCAGCTTATATTTATCTTCATTATTTTCCTGATTAGTTGTATTATTATCCGCCGCAAGGCATGATACCGTATTTAATCTGCCATAGATTCCTATGATCATGATCCCGCAGATTATTAAGATTATTCCCTTTATCCTCTTCATATCGCAACCTCTCAACAAAACGCTTATATCCTATATAATACCGTATCTACGCTGAGAAGTCCAACTGTATTTAAAACCTTTTATATTCCTCCATAATCTGCTATAGTTACTGATGCAAGACTGTATTTATAGAGGAGAATCGATATGAATTATGCAGAAGAATCTTTAAGACTTCACGGAGAATGGAAAGGAAAGATCGAAGTGATCTCAAGGGTTCCGGTAAAGAATAAAGACGATCTGTCACTGGCATATACCCCGGGCGTGGCACAACCCTGTCTTGAGATACAAAAGGACATTGATAAATCCTACGAACTGACAAGGCGTTGGAATATGTGCGCTGTCATAACGGACGGCTCGGCGGTTCTTGGACTCGGAGATATAGGCCCGGAGGCAGGAATGCCGGTCATGGAAGGAAAATGCGTCCTTTTCAAATCTTTCGGAGACGTGGATGCTTTCCCGCTGTGTGTAAAGACCAAGGATGTGGATGAGTTTGTAAAGACTGTCTCTTTGATCTCAGGTTCTTTTGGAGGGATAAACCTAGAGGATATCGCGGCTCCACGCTGCTTTGAGATCGAGCGCAAGCTTAAGGAATGTACAGATATCCCTATATTTCATGATGACCAGCACGGAACAGCAGTAATAACTCTTGCCGGTCTTACAAACGCGCTGAAAGTAGTAGGGAAGAAGAAGGAAGATGTACGAATAGTTACCTCCGGCGCCGGAGCCGCTGCCGTGGCGATCGTGAAGCTGCTGCTCTCGGCAGGCTTCAAATACATAACCATGTGTGACCGAAAGGGCGCCATATATGAGGGGCGCGAGGGCTTAAACTGGATCAAGGAGGAGATGGCAAAGGTCACCAATCCGGACAAAAAAGAAGGAAGCCTCGCAGATGTGCTAAAGGGCGCGGATATATTTATCGGAGTATCGGCTCCCGGTACGGTCACAACCGATATGGTCAGAACAATGAATAAGGACGCCATTGTATTTGCCTGCGCGAATCCCACTCCCGAGATCTTTCCGGATGACGCAAAAGCCGGCGGCGCTGCTGTCATATCAACAGGCAGGAGCGATTTCCCGAACCAGATAAATAACGTACTTGCTTTCCCCGGTATATTCCGCGGAGCCTTTGATGTACGCGCAAAGGACATAAATGAAGAGATGAAGATGGCCGCCGCAAAAGCGCTGGCCGACCTCATATCAGATGACGAGCTCAGCGCCGACTATATCATTCCTTATGCTTTTGATCCCAAGGTCGGACCGGCTGTCGCATCTGCAGTCGCAAAAGCCGCCCGAGAAAGCGGAGTCGCGAGGCTTTAGTCACCTCCCGCATCGGCAAACATTTTTTGCATGGTAGGGTTGTCTTTTGTGAGACGTTTGATCGAGACATCCTCAACCTTGCCGTTTGCTATGCGGAGCTGATTATCAGAGCCTTGGAGTTCTTTCTTGACTTTTTCAAGATGAGATATTGTCTTATCGATCTCTTCTATCGCCTTATCGAAATGATTGTGAGCGATTTCATAGTTGCGCCCGAAATCCTGCTTGAACTTGAGAAGGTTGCTCTCAAAATTGGTAATGTCAACATTCTGATTACGGACTGCGATAAGCTCTCTCTTAAAGGATAGGGAATTTAACGCCGCATTCCGCAAAAGGGTGATGATAGGGATAAAGCACTGTGGACGGACGACATACATCTTTTCATAACGATAGGACACGTCAACTATCCCTGCATTATAGAGCTCACTGTCCGCCTCCAGAAGAGAAACCAGTACGGCGTATTCGCAGTTTTTCTCTTTCCTGTCCTTATCAAGCTCCTTAAAGAAATCCTCATTTTTATGCTTGGTTGCCGTAGTATCCATCTCATTTTTCATCTCAAACATAATGGATATGATCTCTGCGCCGGACTCATCCGTCTCGCGAAAAATATAATCGCCCTTGCTGCCCGATCTCGCATCATTGTCCTTTTCAAAGTAGGCATTCCTAAAGGCCGTGGCCCGGAGCTTATTGAACTCGGTCTCGCAATGCTGCTCGAGTGTTTCGCCTACCATCTTTGTAGACATCTGGGTTTTTAAGTCTTTATATAAAGCGACTTCCTTTTCTTTTTCATCAAGAAGTATCTCGTATCTGTCCTTTTGGCTTGACAACTCATGTTCAAGACTGCGTTTTTCATCCTCTGCCTGCTTTACAGCTTCCATTACCGCAAGCTTCTTTTCAGTGGCTCCGGCATCCAGTTTCTGCTCAAGCCGCTGTACAGCATCCTTTTCCTTTTGAAGCTGGTCTTTCAGCTTCTGTATTTCATTATCATGTGCTGTTTTGTTTTCGAGACGGATTTCATTTTCGACACTTTTTAATTCGAGTTCTCTTTTCTCGTCCATGTTTTTCTTCAGCTCTTCAAGCCTTTCATGGACATCACGGTCGAACTCATTGTCTCTGATCTGCTGAATGATAGAACTGAGCTCCGTATCGTCTACCGAAAAGAACTGGCCGCAGTGCGGGCATTTAAGCTCCGCCATATTTATTCCGCGCCCTCAAAATCAGGACCGATCACTACTTCAAGCAGGGATGGGTCTGCTTTTAAGCTGCCATCCTTTATAAGCCTGTAGGCTTCACGGAATATTTCATAGACCGCCTCCGTGACATGCTTTTTTAATAAAGGCCCCATGTACTCAATATCACCGGCAGTTGTTATTGCTGCATCCTCCGGCATGTTATCGAAGAATTTCTGCCTTGTCCTGCTGTCAAACCCTCTAAACGCAGTGGCAAGCGTGCCTCTGTCGATATTTTCCACAAGCTGGGCTATTGCCTCATCGTCCAAAATATCATTAAAAATATGATCGGATACCCTCATGAGAAGATATCCCTCCGTGCCGAGCTCCGGCAGTATGACCTCATCAACCAGCCTGTTCACTGTATCCATATTAACAGCGCCGCCATATGGAAGCATAGCCTTGCTCTGGGCTTCGGCATATATTTTGTCGAACTCATCCACCAGATCAGGCGGCAGCATGGCCTTAAGTCTCTCATTTATTACTATCGGATTTTCGCCCTCCTGCATGGCCAGTACGCCTTTGAGCCAGAGCATATAGATCAGGGCATCGTATCCTTTGAGCTCCGAAGCAAAGTATTTTGACCAGCAGATGTCCTCCAATATCTCACTGCTGGTGCCGTCGATAGCATACATTATCATCGCGGCGATGCTTTTATCCTCTATCTTATGGGTGAATGCCTCAAGTACGGGAAGTCCTTCGCGCCGTACTACGAATGCGATATCTATTATCTGTCTGCAGGTTTCGAGCAGCGCCTTATTACCGGCTGTCTTTGCCTTGCCCTTGCGTGCAGCGATATCCCTGCTTGCTTCTTTCAGTTCATTATAAAAAACATCACCCATTACGCTGTCTCCTGATGAATCCCTTTCGACCCCGAACCCTTATTATACTATATTTAGGTGATAAAATAAACTTTTTATACAAAGTGTTGTAAGTGCTGTAAGTGTTCAGGCAGGAGGTTTCTTCATTTTAGACTTGACCTGGGATATCCATTTTTCTTTATTATGTACTGCAAATATATCCTCAGTTCCGCTTTTTGATTCTATAAGTATCTTATTGATGGCGGGTCCCTGCCTCACATCCGATATCTCGGCATAGGGTAGAATCCAGTCCTTTAACTGTACCTTGTCTTTGTCAGGAAGTGGGTGAAATACAAGGCTTTCTGGAAAGAAATAAAGGTGTCCCCCCATATCCTCGTTATTTATACAGTGATTTGCTACATCTCCGGGATATGCTGTGTAGTCCGGATCGCCGGAAGCCAGCTTCTGAGTATCGATCTCACCCTTTGTCACAGAGCGCAGCACCGTGAAAATAATGGATAATACCCATGAAATAATGCAGGCTATGACACCTATGACAAAAATGGACGTCTCGGGGAAAAGCCCGTATCCCATAAAAGTCAGGAATGCCGTCATCAGAAGCCATATTAAACAAAATATCAGATACTTCACAACCATGGAAAACATTTTAACCCTAACGCAATACATGTGGCAAGATACGAAAATTGCTGAATTATTTGTATTGCAAGGTTTAAAAGACTGTGGCATACTATATGTTGTAGTTGATTGTTTCATAATAATTGCATAAAGGAGAGGAAACATGAACAAATCAGAACTTGTTGAATCAATCGCAAAGAAAGCAGAGCTTTCAAAGAAAGACGCTGAGGCAGCTCTTAACGCATTTACGGACGTAGTCGGCAAGGCGCTCAAGAAGGGTGACAAGGTTCAACTCGTTGGCTTCGGCACATTCGAGACTGTTAAGAGGGCTGCAAGGAAGGGCAGAAATCCCCAGACCGGCAAAGAAATCAAGATCGCAGCATCAAAGGCTCCTAAATTCAAGGCCGGCAAAGCTCTCAAAGATCTGGTCAACAAGAAGAAATAAAAACGAGGACCAACCACAAGATGTAGTTATTAAGACTGCCATACACATAGTGTGGCAGTCTTTTTTGTGATCCCATATAGCCTTTCGCATATCATGGAATTGCGGAAAAATTGGTGCACCTGCCAGATTTTATGGTATAACAAAAACAGCCCTTTGGCTGTTTTTGAGCTCCTGCTATAGTGAAGCAACAAATTATGCACCTGCCAGATTTTATGGTATAATGTTAAATCAACCACATAAATTCGCATTCATAATTACGGAGAGGATCATGGGAAAATTTATTGTTGCGGGTATCACGCAGATAGAGACTATAGTAAAGGTGGATCATATTCCTGTAGAGTTCAGTCCGCTGACAAGCACGCCGGACTCTATCTTCACGGCGCCGGGCGGAGATGCCTATAACGAGTCTCTCGCGCTTAAGTGGCTCGGAAACCATGTCGATTTCCTGTCGGTAGTCGGCCGTAATCAGGATCTCAGCATTTTCAATCCTCATGACAGAGAGGTCACTATATCAACGGAATATATTCTCCCGCTCTTGAAAGCGACTCCCGCCCAGGTCATCCTCTATGACAGGGATCGCAAGGAGCAGATCTTTGAGGATATAAAGGATTTAAGAGACGCGGAATACAGAATGTCAATGGTCAAACCGATGATAGCTGACTGTGACATGGTCGTGCTTTCAAATGCAAACTTCTGCCGTCCTTTCATTCCGATAGCACAGGAATATAATAAAAAAATAGCCGTCAATATCCACAGCTTCTTAAGGGAAAAGGAGAAATACAACACCGATTTCCTCGGCGCTGCATCCATACTATATTTCAGCGATGATACTCTCACGGAGGATCCGTATGAATTCATAGACAGCATAGCCGATACCTATGGAACCGAGATCATAATCCTTGGACAAGGTTCTGACGGTTTGATACTCTACGACAGAAGCAGGGATATCAGAGTACATTATAATATAGTAAAAACAAATGAGGTTGTAAATACCGCCGGAGCCGGAAATGCGCTTATGGCATGCTTCCTCCACTCATATCTGGAGACTGGGGATTCGACAACAGCCGTAAAGAACGCTATGCTCTTTGCGTCCTATAAGATAGGATATATGGGTACTTCAAACGGCTTCATGACAGTTGAACAGCTTGAACAGTGGCGCAAGCTCATCTGGGGTGAGCTTTCACAGGTTAAAATCGAGCAGTAGTTGACATAATGCTTTGACCATGGCACGGGATATATGCTATTATTCCAAGAGCGACACTCGACCAGCTAATTTGATCAGATGACATTGTAAAATTGCAAAGGATTTAACTATGGATGGATTAAGTGCGGAGCAGCAGGCTCTGCTTGCAAGTATAATGGGAAACTCATCACAGGCGCAGGCTATGAACCCTACGTTCACGGCTGCTACACCGGCGGCACCTGCACCCGCTGCTGCCCCTGCTCCAGCAGCACCGCCTGCCGGCGGAAATGAAAACCGTGTTCTTTCACAGGCAGAAATAGATGCACTTTTTGCCGCTATGACCTGATATAGCTATTTTGTGCTAATATTATTTTGGTATTTCAGGGGATTCGTTGTTAAAA
>JAFUWM010000041.1 GCA_017483425.1 Lachnospiraceae bacterium
ACCAGCACGGACATCCTGTTTGTATGCCTTGATATGGCAAGTACCGCCAGAGTCACACCGCCCGCCCCTATAAAAGATGCCGCCACAAGTCCGAGTGAGGACAGATGTGTTCCGCGGCTCACTATAAGGATAAAGGCTAATGCTGTCATCAGTTTCGCACCGTTTGAGATCCCAAGTACAAACGGCCCTGCTATGGGGTTTCCAAAAAAAACCTGAAGCAGATATCCCGCCACCGCAAGAGCTCCCCCGAGAACAAGCGCTGCAAGCATCCTCGGAAGCCTTATATTAAGTATTATGAGATAAAAGGATGGATCATCGGGAGCAGCCGTACCCAGCATCACGCCAAGCACAGCAAAAATGACTACCAATACTGTAAGAACAAGATATGCTAAAAGGCGTTTTTTTCTCATTTGAGTTTTTCAAAGTATACCATATCTGATCCGTCATCTGCCGTTATATGGCTGAGATCCGATATCACGTCCGCCATCTCGCAGGTTGCCTGAAACATATTGTCCTTTGTAACATATACTTTGCCGTCTTTCACCGCTTTGAATTCATCAAGAAGCGCCGTATCTTTCACCATCTCATCTACAGATGCCGGACTGCCGTAAAGAGTGCTGTTGTATATAAGTATATCCGCGTCCTTTACCTTCAGATAAAAGTCCTCCATCGACACATCCACGGAAGAGCTTGCGTCATCACTTTCGGGTACCTTGATATTTGAAGGTATATATTCTCCCCCTGCCATTTCTATCATCTTTGAGATATAATCTCCGGGTCTTCTTATGCCGACATGTCCTTTAGGGCTGATATAAAAGAAAGCAACCGTGGGCTTGTCTTCAGCGGAAGCTGATTTTTCATTTTCTACGGTGACAGCTTCCTCTGCCTTCTTGCAGGCCGAATCAAAAAATCTCAAAGCCTTACCGTATTCACCTGTCATCAGTCCGTATACCTTTATCCACTCAACCCTGCCCCTGGGGTCCTCTTCATAGCTTGTCATGTCTACAAAAACCGGAACAGAAAGCTCTTCAAGCTTTTCTTTCGTTTCAGGGGAATGATAGATCATGGTGTTTTCTACGGCAATATCCGCCTTTCCCGTTATGAGGCTTTCATAATCTGGAGCATCATATTTTCCCACATAATGAATAGCATCAGAATCCACAAGCTCTGAAACTTTTTTATCAGTCCATTTTGAAGCCTCGGCACTTGCAAACCCCACCTTGTCCAAGCTGCTTAGCTGGGTAAAGAAATCCATGCTGGAGGTCGATGCCACATATGCCTTGCTCACCGGAGTCCTTATAACCGTGACACTTTCAGGAATACCGACAGGGAGCTCCGTAAGCTTCGGTACGAGAAGATACTTATCCTTGCCTACTGTAACTCTGTAGATATTATTATCAAAGGAATCGATCGTAAAACCCGTAGCATACTCCGGCTTTGTCTTCTCCCTGATCTTCATACTCTGATAAGCAGGCGCCACGCCTTCAGGGTCTGCTGTCTTTATCGTAGCTGAATCAAAGTAAAGCGTGTAATCTATCTCATAAGGCTTGCTCATCGCGGTAGTATCCGCAGTGACAGGCATCCGGTAATCAAAGCCCTTTACCGGGATCACAAAGGTTGATCTTTCATCTACGATATCCGCATCATACCGTACCCCGTCTATCAGCATATAATCATAATTTGAAGACGACCAGGTAATCATCGCGGCCGCCTCGCCATCCTGTATCAATAGAAGTGCCGGAGACTCGACCGAAGCCTTCCCTGAGCCGCCCTCAAGCTCCACATCTATATAATAAGTTCCATCATCGATCTTCAGATCCGAGGCGGTCTTATATCTCGCTTCCTTAAACGCCTCATCGGGAAGCGAATCGCTTCTGAAGAGAAGCGTCCGGTCATACCATTTTTCTTTATTTTTGCTGTAGGACGCATACGGAAGCGCCTTGTCGAGAGCCGGAACCGGGATCTCATACAGTTGATCACCGTTATCATTATTGGCGAATGTAATATAATTATCCTCTGTATCCGCCGCGGCTTCCTTTGCGGTTCCCGGATACATGAAAAGATAGGAGTCACTTTCTATCCTGAGGATCACGTTCATCTCGTCGCCGTTAACAACCAAAAGACTGTCAGCTACCTTAAACATGGATGAACTGCATTCGAGGTCTATCAGGTATTCTCCGTCGTTTAATTCAGATGCGGAGACAGGGGTATATATACTGTCGTCTATTTCTTCCGCCGCAGTATAATCAGAGCTGTCCGCAACCTGACTGTATTTGCCCTCTTCAGACACTTCATCTTCGGATGCCGTATTCTCAGTTTCCCCTGTTTCTTCTGAACTGACTGTATCGCCGGAGGTATTTGCCGACGGAACAGAGTTCTCTCCGACTACACCGGGTTTATCTGCGGAGCTTCCGCATCCAGATATAATGACCGTGATCAATAATGCAATTATCAGATATGTCTTTTTCAGTCTGTTTTTCATGATTTTATTTCTCCCACTCGACCATATCCGGATGCTCTCCTGACCAGCCCGTCTCGGGAATACAGGAGAGATATGATATCTCATCTTCTGTCAGTTTGAAATCAAAGATCTCCAGGTTTTCTTTCATCCTCTGCGGTGTGGAGGCTTTAGGTATGACCGGTATTCCCCTCTGCGTGAGATACCGCAGCAAAATCTGTGCGTTTGATTTGCCATACTTCCCGGCAATAGCGCTTACCCTTTCATCTCCCAGTACCCGCGCTCTTCCGAGAGGACTCCACGCCTGCGCAACGATCTTCTCCTTTTTCAGATATTGAAGCGCGTATTCCTGCATATATCCCACATGAAGCTCGAGCTGATCAAGCATGGGCTTGACTTTAGCCGTCTCAAGTACAGGTCTTATATGATGCGGCAAAAAATTGGACAGTCCTATCGCCCTGACTTTTTCATCATCATATAATTCCTCCATTGCTGCCCATGATTCCTGCAGTTTTTCGGCCCAATTCGCATCATTCTGACTTACCTTAGGCCAATGTATCAGAAGCATGTCCAGATAATCTGTTTTTAATTTATTACATGAATCTTCAAACGACTGCTTTAATTTTTCCCTGCCTAACATGGTAGGCCATACCTTACTGCATATAAAAAGCTGTTCACGGGGTATGCCGTATTCGGCTATTGCTTCTCCGATCTGTTCTTCATTTTTATAAAATGCGGCGGTATCTATATATCTGTATCCCACATTAAGCGCATCTATTATAGTCTGTTTACCGTCTTTTTCAGTAGCCAGATAGGTGCCGTAGCCTATCGCGGGAATATCTACGCCGTTACTGAGCCTGAACACTTTTTGGGCACGCTCTCCGAGCTCTTCTGCTTTTGATACTGTCTTTTCTATTGTTTCCGTTATCCTGCTCTCACTCATTTCAAGTCTCACCTCTAAATTCAGCCACAAGCTTCCCTAATTATATCATAACTCCCCCTTTATACCGAATCATTGCATTTCGTCCAGCGAACGGATCACCTTTACCCCCTCAAGCCGGACATCTTTGCTCCGTGAAATATAAACGGGAGTGATGCCCACCGCTTTTGCCGCTTCAACATCCGACGTAATGGAGTCTCCGATATGTATCACTTCATCAGGCTTAGCATCCGCGAGCTCCAGCGCCTTTTTAAATATAGCTTCATGCGGTTTACACGCCCTCACCGTTTCTGCTGACACAATGCCAGCGGGAGTAAGCTCTTTAAGCTTCATTGATTCTTCAAGATAGCACATATCGTCATTTGATATGACATATATAGGCTGTTTCGTTTTTTCAAAAAACGGCTTTACGTCATCGTATAAAGGCGCATGAACCCATATCTTTCTCCACACATTATGCATATATTCCATGTCGCCGTTAAGTCCGTGATTTTCCGCACAATAAGCGAGGATCCTGTCCACCTTTTCATCGTTTTTTATAAAGGCATCTCCATGGCTTGCGGCTTCGATCTCTTTTACCTTGCCCCATACAACCTTAAGCGCTTCCTGCGGTGTTTTAAGATCGCTGTGTGACAAAAAATAGCCGAGGAGCTCCCGCGTATACGGTTCATCCTCCTGAACCATGGTTCCTGTATAGTCTATGAATACCGCCTTTATCATCTGCACCTCCTCAATATTCCTTTCTTATCTCGCCCCTTATTCCGTATTCCTTCTTAAAAGCCTCAAGATCTGACGGATCCCTTACAAACAAGATCTCCTCAAATCTTCCTGTCTTTATATCACGAAAACCCGCTACCTGCTCTCCATTGCAGATGCTGGCTCTGATCATGGGTTCCTGTTTATCAGGATCATATTTATCAGCCTTTTTATTTTTCTTTCCGCAAAAAATCATTTTTCGATTTCCCCGCGATCATATCCCCATATACTTAACCACAAATAAAACAGCCACTATCTGAACTATAAGGATCGCAGGCACCCCGATAAAGAATAAAGGCTTCCTTGTCTTATGATGGAAAAGATACATCCCCGCAAGACCGCCTGCGCTTCCTCCGATCACGCACAGTCCTATAAGAACGGCTTCCTTTATGCGCCACTTGTGATTTACCGCTTTCCATTTGTCTATGGCATAGCAGAAAAAGGTGATAAGGTTTATAAGTGCAAGATACACAAAGTTTATCCTTTCAGTAGCAGCCTAAGTTCATTCTCGTCTAACCCCGGCAGCGTTTTTCTGATATGCTTTATGATCCTGCCAAGCGACTCCTCCGGGCTCCTTTTATAAGCAGACCTGCATAGCTTCTCTCCCCAGTAGTTCTCGGCGATATCATATCTGCAATTACCCCAGCCGTACTCATCGCCATTTTTTCGCTTACTATACTCATAATTTACAGGAACAACATACGTCTGCATCTGGAGTCTTGTTATAACTGTCTCAAATCCTTTGTTTCCGCCCTTCTTATAATTCAGGCTGTCCTTGATCTCTTTTGTCAGCGTGGCACCTGTGCCCGTGATGTAATCCACAATTCCCTTATCCTTATATGAGGAAAGCCCGTCATCAAATCTGGCATCAAAATCATATCCATCCCGACGATAATTACAAAAGTCAGGCCACAGTTTCATACTGATGAATCCTGCTTTTTTCTCAAAAAATTTGCCATAAACAAGCTCTTTATTCTGTAAGACCTGTCCTTTCCAGTCCCACGCGTCCCAGTGTATCTTGCCGCTCCATCGTCCCTGATACCATGCGTCATATGAAATATTCTCCTCCAGAGATAACCCCTCAATCCTGCAGGTAAAGAACGGCAAAAATCCTATTTCATTAACGATATCTACCAGATCTTTTCTACTGTATATCTCTTTATCTACCATCTTGTGCGCTCATATACTTTTTATTTACATCTGATGTCTGACTATTTTATATTCATCTCCGTCTCTGTAATACGGGCATGCTATACCCGCAGGAGATCCCATAAGTCTGGCATAATCGTCCTGATCCATATCTGCACCGCAGATATATTCATCGTATTCTTCATCATACGCGTAATAAGCGCAGTCTTCACATTGATTCATAGTGTTTCATCAATGCCTCCAAGCAAATTTCACCGCTCCGGCGCTGCATTTTCTTCTATCCAATGACCGATCTCCCTCGAACACGGAATCTTTTTGATTGTACCATATACATCGGTAGGTACACCAGTTTCCTGTTATACTATAGCAGGTGCTCAAAAACAGTCAAAGGACTTATCTTTCCAAGTCAATCCGGTTTGTCAGGAGGATTGCCATCATGGGGACCACCCTCTCCATTGGGCTTTTCCGGAGGGGCACCGTCCGGTTTCTCAGGTGGTTCATTACCACTGGGCGGAGTCATGTCACCCCTGCTTTCATTTATTTTTATCTCAATAGCTTCCCCTTCAGCCTTTGAACCAGCTGTATACGTTTTGCCGTCAACTGTTAATGTATATCCGTTCAGATCTATTGAATCCACATCACAAGTGAGAGATTTTATGCAGGAATCGCCTGTAAGTATCCATTTGGATCCGTCTGTCAGCTCTACGTAGACATCACCTGCTGCTCCGTCCGGATTTACCGCTCCGCTAAAGGAACTGCCGTCTTTCAAACAAAGATTGAGCACTGATATGTCATCTACTATCATATCACCGTCTATCTTCTGGTCTGATGCGGTAAGATTAACTTTTCCTCCATTTTCACCGTCTTTTCCCCATCCGGCTGCAGCAGCTCTGAGGAATACCCCATCGCCGTTATTTACTATCTCCACCCCTGAGAGGCTGATATCTGTTGCCGTATTGTTTACGAAAAATACATCCCCATTTGCGTTGAAGATGCTGCCACCATTCGCCGTAAACTGTGCCAGTCCTGTATCTGCGTCCCCGGACATCGACTGGTAAATCATGACAGCCTGATAATAGTCAGATTTATCACTGTTTTTTGTATTATTATCTGCGTTCAGGACAACATTGTTAAGTGTTACCGAATTCTTTCCTTCTACGACTACGCCCTGAGAGGATGTGGATGTCAATGCTGCATCGTTCACTGTTATATCGGCCGTTGAGTAGATGGCCGGCGACCCTTTTCCGTCCGTAGTATAGTCACCTCCGTTTACC
>JAFUWM010000042.1 GCA_017483425.1 Lachnospiraceae bacterium
ATTTGTTACCGCATTCTTGGATTTTACAACTTATAAGAAGTTCGCAGACTCTCTCGCATGGGAGACGGAGGTGTGGATCGCAGATATTCCTGATCACATGATTCATCTGAACGGAGATAAATTCCTTGGACCGAGAAATAAAGATGTATGACTGTATATGTATATACATGACTGAAAACAACAGCGCCCTTAATAATGTCACTGTCTCAGGCAACTGAACTGATGCGCTCAAAGAGAACAGCGTTGTTTGCTATGAACCGCCTCATTTCTACAAAGGTGTTCATAATTTGGATGCTGACCTCGATTGCAACATCACTTCGAAGTACAGCGGAAAGCATAGCGATGCCTTGTTCCGTAAAGGCATAAGGCAGATAACTCCGTCCGCCATATTCCTCACTTGGGGTCGCAATTTGCGACCTCAAGCGGCTGCGACCTCAAGTCGAGTTAACTATATCATACCGGAAACTGACATACAAGCGGAACTTTCAGAATTGATTCATCGTTTCCTGATCAGCGAGCGCCGGATATTTGTACCCTGAAACTTAACGCATTTTTCATTGAAAAATGTCGTTTTTATGTCACTCCCGGATAAAAAACGCTAAAATCAAGCAGAAATCTTACAAAAATGTTACGTTTTTTTGCGAGAATGCTTGACAATTAAGCCTTTAACAGTTATAACGTTATGTGTGGTCGCAATGAGGCGCCATTTGTTACAATCTTTATTTATTAGAGGAGGAGTTCATCAAATGAACAAGACAGAATTAGTTGCAGCAATCGCAAGCAAGGCTGACATTTCAAAGAAGGACGCTGAGAAGGCTCTTAAGGCTTTCACAGATACAGTTGGAGCACAGCTTAAGAAAGGTGACAAGATCCAGCTTGTTGGCTTCGGAACTTTTGAAGTAGCTAAGAGAGCAGCTCGTGAGGGCAGAAATCCCCAGACCGGCGCTACAATGAAGATCGCTGCATCAAAGGCACCTAAGTTTAAGCCCGGTAAGGCTCTTAAGGATCTCGTAAACAAGAAGTAATCATCTTGTAAGTTCGGTAATTATAATGAACGAACGGGCGTCTGCCGAAATGGCGGGCGCTCTTCTTTTTGGAGCATAGAAATGAGACTTGACAAATACCTGAAAGTATCACGCCTTATCAAGAGGCGTACCGTGGCAAATGAAGCCTGTGACGCCGGCCGGGTCAGCGTGAACGGCAAAGTGGCAAAGGCAGGCGCCGATATTAAGCCCGGAGACGAGATATCCATAGTTTTTGGCGACAAGACTGTCAGCGTTAAGGTTCTGTCTGTTGCCGAAACCGTAAAAAAAGAAGAGGCGCAGGGAATGTACGAATATATCTGATGCTGTTCACCGCCGAGCCACGCGCTCGCCGCGGGTCGCTAGACAGCCAGTGGCTGTCTGTTTAGCGACGACCGTAGCGGAGCGGAGACCTGCGGCCCAATATACTTAACTAACCGGCACGCCGCCCATCGACTTTAGTCGATTATGCATGGCGGCGTGCATGTTGCAATTCAGCGCATTGGCTATGCGCTGAATTGTAACAAATATATTTGACCCTGACATCACAAATATATTAAACTGTATAGCATGAGAGCGGATAATAACGAACTGCAACTGCATTTTTTACGGGAGATATCCGAAGGACCCGTTTCTCTTGCCCGGTTTAACGAGGCTCTGGGAGCTGTAGCCTATTATCTGCATATATTCGGGATAGAAGCGGAATATGTAGGCGATTTCAAGCTGTCCGCAGGCAAAAGGAATATCCTCCTTTACCAGAGGGAAAGCGGGATGCCTGCAGATGAGCCCTTAAGCTTCACTTTTCATATGGATCCCCGGCGTTCCGTAGTCATATATATATATCCGGCAGATAAACCCTTTGAAGAAAGCGAACGCGATACTCTGGAGATGTACGCTACAGAGTGTATGTTTTATCTTGCGAGGCTGCGTCTTGATGACGATGATCACAGGTTTGCAAACCAGCAGCAGACTACGGGGCTGCCTAATGCTTCCGGTTACTTGCATAATGTGACGGAGCTCATGAAAAAGGACATTCCGTTTAATATATACTGCGCGTTTTACTTCAACCTGAAAGATTTCGGAGAAATAAACAGAGCCTACGGCAGGGAAAAGGGAGACGAAGTATTATGGCAGTATGCCTCGTATTTAAATGATTTCATAGAGGATGATGAAGCGCTCGGCCATCTGGGCGGTGATAATTTCATGGCTCTCATCAAAAAGACCCGCCGGGACAAATTTATAAAACTCATATCAAATGTGACTCTCATGCTTGATATTGATGAAAGAAGTGAGGATATACATATAGCTTCGACGATCGGCATATGGGATATCCTGTCGGATGTATCCGATCCGGGAGAGGTTATCAGCAGACCCTCTATCGCGCTTAATCAGGCTAAAAACGTGCTCCATCAGAGTATAGCTTATGCCTCCGACAATCTTATAACACGGATAAGCCAGCAGAAAACAGTGCTGAAGGATTATGAGGAAGCCCTCGCAAACGAAGAGTTTGTCGTATATTACCAGCCAAAGGTTGATTCAAGGAATAAGATGCTTGTGGGAGCGGAGGCTCTGGTGCGATGGATTCATGACGGCAAAATGGTATCCCCGGGCGTATTTATCCCGGCACTTGAGGAGAACGGACAGACTCTTGCGCTTGACCTCTATGTGCTGCGCCATGTATGCAGGGACATCGTGAAATGGATACTCATGGGCTATGATCCGGTTCCCGTATCTGTAAACTTTTCAAGAAAAGACCTGAAAGACAAGAAACTCGTGGAAAAGATAAACGAGATCATAGAACAGGCTAAGCTTGATAAGAAATATATAGAAGTGGAGCTTACGGAAACAGTCGATGAGGCGGAGCATGGCGTACTGTCAGGCTTTATAAGTGATTTATACCAAAAAAACATCATGACGGCGATAGACGACTTCGGCTCAGGATACTCGGCTCTCGCGACACTCAGGGAATTCCAGATACATACCCTTAAGATAGACAGATCTTTCGTAAACGGAGATGATTTCTCATGGAAAGATGAGATCATTCTGAAGGATATAATTCATATGGCTCACGAGCTTGGTATGGATGTGCTCATAGAAGGAGTGGAAAGGGCAGATCAGCTGTTTTTTGTAAATAATGCCGGCTGCTATGTGATTCAAGGCTATTATTATGACAGACCCTTGCCTAAGGCTGAGTTTGAGGAGCGGCTGCAAAACAAGCAGTACAAAAAATGAAGCAAAAAAAATATATACCGTATATCTTTGCAATTATCTGCACGCTGGTATATCTGAGTCTGGTCTTTAACAATAATGTATGGCTTGACGAAGCCTTTTCCGCGTCCATTATCAGATGTGATTTCGGGGAGATGATATCAAGGACTTTTGCCGACACGCTGCCCCCCTTTTATAATTTTTCAGCATGGCTCTTTACACATATATTTGGTTTCTCTACAGTGACCCTTAAGATTTTTTCCGTCATACCGATGCTTCTGCTAATGCTTGTTTCGGCGCGTTTCTTACCGGAGGTATCATCTGTACAGACAGCTTGCATATACATAGTGTTAATGACCGCCATGCCGCACTTATTAGAGCATGGGGTAGAGATACGTATGTACAGCTGGGCTGTGTTTTTCGCGTCAGCCACTGCCGTCTTCGCTGTCTGCGTAATAAAAGAATTGCCGCATACAAAACCATGGCTTATCCTTGTCACGGTTCTCGGGGCATATACCCACCAATACGCCCTTATAGCGGAAGCCTTTGTCTGGCTGATGCTGTTGGTTATCTTTTTATGGAAAAAAAACGTGACTGGCTGGCTTAAAATGGCTCTCATCTGTATCGTGCTATACATACCATGCGCAATATTGACGGTGCGGCAGATGAAAGCAGCAACGACGTATTTTTCTGCGTCCCCCGCGACCTTTGACAGTCTGATGGCATCCATAAGATATCCTTTTGTAACCAATATTACCGTCTTATCTGCCATTCTGATGATATCGACGGTATCATTATTTGTATATGCCTGTATAAGAAAAGAGTTCATATCCGCATACTACATATCAATATATGTTCTGGCGGCTATATTGTCCTTTTGCCTGATGTGGATTACGGATTCGACTTTCTTCACCTCCAGATACCTGATGCCCTCCATCGGTATTCTCTGGCTGGGTCTCGCTTTGGCTCTGGATGAGGTCTTTTCGGAAAGTAGAATCTTAAAAGCAGCTGCCGTATTGATCGTATCGGCAGTCCTTATCTTAGTATATATCCGACAGTTTCAGGCTGAATATGTTGATATGTCCGCTTTTGAAGATTTCATTTCCACGACCGGCGCTGATGACGGATATGTGATATATGAGGACTTCCCTGAAATAGAAATATGCCTTGGATACTATGCACCATGGTTAAAAAAATATGAACCGGAAGACATAAGCAGTGCCAGGGGAAGCAAATATCTTTTCATAAACGGGGATTCAGATACTGACAATACAAAAAAAATAAAAAATTTTGATCTCAGGTATATTGAAAATTTAAGTTTTGACCGATATACCTTTAAAGCATACGAATTAACCGAATAATTTCGTATGATGCATCTTACTTTTTTTGAAGGGAGTGATCACGATGGATGCTTTAGGCATGGTAGCACCGACAGGTCTTATCCAGGATATGTCTACTGCTTTGTCAGCCGCAAAGACTGGCAATGAAGCAGGCGTAGCTTTACTGTCAAAAGCTCTTGATACCCAGGATGCTATGGGAGCATCGATGGTCCGTATGATGGAGCAGTCCGTAAACCCCGGAGTGGGTGGAAATTTTGATATGTCGGTCTGAACACATCTAAGTAGGATGAAAGCGGAAACAGGAGCTCTCGCGAGAGAGCTCCTGTTTGTGCGTATGACGGGTATGCCGAAAAAGCGGAATCAAAAACCAATTTCAGCTTGAAATTGCCATAAAAATGAAAGGGTCGGAAAGACCTTTTTGACTTACAAGAGAGGTGCTTTTGGCGGCATCAAACAATACAGTATTTACCAGGAGTCGATCAATCGGCTCTTTTCTTTTGCCTGAAACCGGATTTTGAAACTTTTTCATCACCAGACGCAGACCCGGATTCCCTTGAATAATGGATGTGGAAAGTTTGCAGTTTTTTCTACTGAAGCAGGGAGAGGACGCCCTGTGTGGAGAACTTGACCATTTCCTTTGCCATGTCGGTATCCCTGATGATCGCAGCCCTTGCGGAAGCTATGGTTTTGGTATCCGTGGATTTTCCGCCGGTATAGCTGAGTCCGATGGATGCACCGTTGCCTGAGACAGTGACATTATTAAGGGCGCTGTTGTTTTCAGTCATGTATATACATATACAGTCATACATCCTTATTTCTCGGTCCAAGGAATTTATCTCCGTTCAGATGAATCATGTGATCAGGAATATCTGCGATCCACACCTCCGTCTCCCATGCGAGAGAGTCTGCGAACTTCTTATAAGTTGTAAAATCCAAGAATGCGGTAACAAAT
>JAFUWM010000043.1 GCA_017483425.1 Lachnospiraceae bacterium
TATACACTCATTTGAAAGCTTGGAGTGATTCCCTTTTATAAGGCACCTTTCACCATTTATTATGAATCCCAAAGCGAATGGATCCGTTATTGCTTGGGATAGTCCGGGTGACGTTTTAGGTATTCTGTGAATCCCGGTACCGTGAAATACAGTCCGTTGTCATTAGCTACTATTCCCTTTGATTTTAGCTTTGCAAGAGTGGGCGCTATCTGTTTATTTGTTTTGCCTAAATAGCGCGCCACATCATTTGTATTGCAGGGAAGGGTAAGAGAAGCCATGGCAAATAAGAAGTTTTGTTCGGATTTGCTGCGGTTGTTATATCTGATTTTGTAGAAATTATCATCCAGTTGTTTCAGGTAATTATCGTGCTGATCGTCAACAAAGGATTCAGTGATCTTAAAAGGCATATCCTTGTCTTTTAAGGAAGCGCACAGTATCTGTCCGTATACTTGCACGAAATAGGGATATCCACCCGTAGCTTTATATACGGCCTTGACCGCGGCTTTATCATAAGAAAGGCCTGCTTTCTTACCGGGAACACTGAGAGCTTCGCCAACATCCGTAAGAGATAATAACATCAAATCAGGAAATACGAAAAGGCGCTCTATATATGTTTTTTTATCATACATTTTTTTGATCATCTCCGGGGTGCCGGCAATAATTGCTATAATAGGATATGAAAGCTGCGAAGTCCTGTGCAGGGCACCAAGAAAAGCATCCATTTCATCGGGAGAAGCATATTGAAACTCGTCGATAAAGAAACATAGTGACTGACCTTTGGCCTTGGCTATAGGGCCGATCGCCTCGAACAGATTCTCCAGACTTTGAGAAAAATACATAGCTACATAGGATCCCGAATTTTTTTTAGATATGGAAAACTCTCTGTTCTCCGGAGAGAAGCTTAATTCCAGAGATTTGAGGGCACCCGAGGCTTTTTGAAAGACGTTTTTTAGTTTCTCTATACCGCTATGGTCGTTTAAGAAGTCACGGCAATGCTCAAGAAGCCTTGGGATCAGGCACCCATCTTCACGTATTTCTATATGGTAGGATGAAATGCCTTGACTCTCAGCAGTCTCCTGTAATCTGTTTAAGAGTACGGTCTTGCCCACACCTCGATATCCGCTGTAAGCGATACATGTCGGCACCTCACCTTCATTCAGAGCTTCAAATGCTGACAGGGCGATCTCTATTTGTTTATTCCTGCCGGCAAGATACTTGGGCATTTTTCCAGCACCGGGGGTGTATATGTACTTCAAATTCATAACGGAAGTCCTTTCGTTATTGTGAAACTTATTATATAGAAATATACAGAAAATAATAAGAATAGTCAATTAAAATGAGATTAAAAACGTGATAGTCAGTTTATTTTAGATTAAAAACACATTAGTCAGTTTGACGTATGGCTTACCTTGCTTATTTGGAGATTCCTTGACTTAGTTATTCGCAGATTCTAAAATTTACTTCATATACCGTGAAACAGCTTTTAGGATGACAGCAACATCGATCACGGGCAAAAAGGGGGATGGTATGAAAATAAATGAACAGGGGAACCGGATAATCATAGAAAAGGACGAGGAGAGGCTGGAGATCTCATGCGTTAGGCCGGGGATCATGCGTTGCAGATATGGAAAAGAAGCCTTTACCCACAATGAATCCATGATCATAGATCAGAATATCTTTAAGGCTGCGGAAGATAACGGTGTGGAGCTCTCCGTTGAGGATGGCGCCGATGCTGTGAGAATCAAGGGGAGTGAGGTGTCGGCAGTCATATTAAAGGACAGTCTTGATATAACATGGATGAGTCCCTCAGACGATCAGGTGCTTCTTAAAGAAGGGAAAAAGGAGTTTATACAGATTCCTGTGATGAAATATACCACAGGAGACGAGGTGCCGATAATCGACAGGGTAAAAACTGTTGATGGCGAGAGAAACTTCATAAAGAATTTGAAAGAAGTCGAGGATCATAAGGCATGGCAGGGGAGACTGTATTTTAACTTCCGTGACGGTGAGCATATACACGGCTTGGGTCAGGCGGAAGAAGGTATATATGATTACCGCGGTCATGTGCAGTACCTGTATCAGCATAATATGAGGATCCCGATGCCTATGTTCGTGTCCGATATGGGCTACGGCATGCTTTTTGACTGCACCTCGCTTATGACCTTTTCTGACACCGAGAACGGTTCATATATGTTCTTTGATACTATACCTTATCTTGACTACTATTTTATCTGCGGTACCGGACAGAAAAAGGACAGAAAGACTGCAATGGATGAGATAATCGCCGGCTTCCGGTACCTTACGGGAGAGGCCGCTATGCTTCCCAAATGGGCTTATGGCTATGTTCAGTCCAAGGAGCAGTACTATACGGCGGATGAGCTTCTTGAGGTTGCAGAGCATTACAGGAAGCTCGGGATACCCCTTGACTGTGTCGTGCAGGACTGGAATACATGGGAAAAGGATAAATGGGGGAATAAGATACTTGACAATGAACGTTATGGGAATATGAAAGAATGCTCGGACAGGCTTCATGAAATGAACGTGCATACCATGGTATCAGTATGGCCAAACATGAACTCCGGTACGGAAAACTATGATGAATTCATGGCAAACGGTCAGCTTCTGAACGACCTTGCTACCTATGATGCCTTTGATGAAAAGGCAAGGGAGGTCTATTGGAAGCAGGCAAAGGAGGGTCTTTTCGATAAGGGTTTTGATTCTTTCTGGTGTGATTCCACCGAGCCTTTTTCCGGCCCGGACTGGGGCGGCGAGATAAAGAGGGAACCATGGAAACGCTATCAGATAGTAGGCGAAGAGCATAAGAAATATCTGCCGCCTGAAAAAGCAAATGCCTTTGCGCTTGCCCATGCGAAAGGAATATTTGAAAACCAGAGAAAGACCACTAAAGAAAAAAGAGTCCTGAACCTTACGCGCTCGGGATATGCGTCCGGTCAGAAATATGCTGCAATGCTATGGTCAGGGGATACCTGCGCTTCATGGGATACATTAAAGCGTCAGATAACCGAAGGGCTGAATATGGGACTTTCCGGTTATCCATACTGGACCCTTGATATCGGCGGATTTTTTACCGTAGGGAAAGAATGGAAAAACAGAGGCTGCGGCTGCAATAATGATCCCACTCCCAAGTGGTTCTGGCAGGGCGTGTATGATGAGGGTGTAGGTGATAAGGCATATTGCGAGTTATATGTACGCTGGCTTCAGATGGGCGCTTTTCTTCCGATGTTCCGCTCGCATGGCACGGATACGCCGAGGGAGATATGGAATTTCGGAAAAGAGGGCGAACCCTTTTATGATGCGATAGCGAAGGTTATCAAGCTGAGATACAGTCTCATGCCTTATATTTATTCTCTTGCGGGAGCGGTGCGGCTTGATAACGACACGATCATGAGAAGCCTGCTTTTTGATTTCCCGGAGGATAAAAAAGCGGCCGCGATATCGCAGGAATTCATGTTTGGAAGGAATCTCCTTATCTGTCCTGTGACGAAGCCCATGTACTACGACGCAGGCGGCGTGACGCTTGATGAGGATAAAACCTGGGAGTGCTATCTGCCGGAGGGCAGTATCTGGTACGATATATGGGATAATAAGAAATACGACGGGGGACAGAGCGTAACGGTTTCTGCTCCCATTGACAGGATACCTGTATTTGCAAGAAGCGGAAGCATAATCCCTATGAGGCAGGGTCTCCAATATGCAATGGAGGATAATGACGAGCCGATGGAGCTTCATGTGTACACGGGAAGCGATGGTGAGTTTGTATTCTATGACGACGCGGGCGACGGCTACGCATATGAGGACGGGGCATATGAAAGGGTAGTACTGGAGTGGTCAGACAAAGAGCGAGTGCTAACCGTAGGAGAGCGGAGTGGCAGCTTTGACGGAATGAAAGCAGCCAGAAAGCTAAAGATATATGTAGACGGTGAACACAGCCAGGATATAGGCTATATAGACAGCAGACTTGAAATAAGGCTATGAAAAAGATAAGCATACGTACTCTGCTTCTACAGGCGCTGCTGATACTTAGTATTGTTACACTTGGTATCATGTCTGCGATCTTTTCAGTAATGCGGTACAGAACTCTTAAAAGTCATGCCACTCAGTCGATGCAGTCGGACTGCGCGTCCATAGCGAAAAGCCTTGAGCAGTACATCAGGGAGATGGATACCATTCTTCTGTACTCCATAGCGTCGTCGGAACTTCGGGAGGATTTCGAGGCGTATATGGGATCGGAAACTTCATTTGAGAGGTATCGCAACAGACAGGAGCTTGCTGGCACCATGATTGCGCTTAAGGGCTTTAATTTTTCTATGAGGCAGTTTAATCTCTACGGCATTAACGGGGGTGGCTACGGCGTGGGAAATTATAACGGTGAGCTGAAAGTTAGCGCAAAGTATGAACCATGGTATGATAAGGCAAAGGCACAGTCGGGAAAGAAATATATCTATGCTCCGGCTATGAACGTACAGGCGTCAAAGGCTGCGGGGATGTACAATGAAACCCTGTATTTCTGTCTCTGCCGCATGCTCTATGACGAGCTTCATGTGCCGATCGGTTTTTTGGAGATCGAGACATACTATGATGAGATATTTGATGCGATAGGATATGAGGGCAGCGACCTTGATGCCACGCTTGCGATCTATGATAAGGATGGAAGGCAGATATATCCCGAGGAGGCGGAATTTCCGTATTTTTCATATAAGGGATCGGGAAACGGAGAGATAACAAATACCTATACAGGCAGGAAACAGTACCTGTGTTTTTCGGAGGATGAGGCTGACGGGCTTACCGTTGCCATGGCGGTTGATGATGCGGTTTTCATGATCCCGGTATATATGTCGCTGATACCTATAGTGTTGACAGCGATACTGGTATTCGGGATATGCGTCGCTCTTGCGGCAGGGCTTTCAAAGAGAATGAGCGACCCTCTGCAGAGGATATATGCATTCCTGTCAGATCCGGGTGAAGAGCAGTTTGCGAGACTTGAGCTTGCGGATTCGGGAGTAAGGGAGATCGATATTCTGAGGGATACGATAAATGAGAGTATTCAGGAGCAGGAAAATTCAACCAGAACGATGCTTACCTTAAAAGAACAGGAGATGCAGGCAAGGATGCTTGCGCTTCAGTCCCAGATGAATCCGCATTTTTTGTATAATTCCCTGTCGATGATAGGAGAGATGGCGGACAGCGGTATGACGGATCAGGTGTCGGAAATGTGCGAGGACATCACGTCCATTCTAAGGTATATCTCGTCGGACCGCGAGCAGAGGATAAGTGTTGAGGAGGAGATGGAGCAGGTGGACCGTTTCCTTAAATGCAACGAAAAGCGGTTCGGTGACGGACTGAATTATTCATATGATATTTCCGATGATATACTTGACTGTATGGTGCCGAAGCTATGCATTCAGCTTTTGGTGGAAAACGCGATAAAGGCCGTGATGGCTCACCGCGCCCCCTGGGAGATAAAGATAGAGGGCGACAGAAAGGGTGATGACTGGTATGTTACGGTGTCTGACAACGGTCCCGGCTTTGACCCGGATGTTGACAGGAAACTAAGGCACAACATGGATGAGATACTTGAGACAGGTGTGCTGCCAAGCCTCAAGATAGAGGGTATGGGCATACTGAATATATTTATACGGCTATACCTGCTGGACGGGATACCGTTCGTATTTGATTTCGGAAACAAAGCGGAGGGCGGGGCTTTCGTTACCGTGGGAGGTCATGTAAAGACCGGAGCGACAGACAAATGATAAAGATCAGTCATTATAATGTATTACTTGCGGATGATGAATATATGCTGCGGCAGTCACTTAAAAGGCGGATCACGGAGGCAGACAAAAGCTTCCGCGTTGTTTTGGAATGCGGCGAAGGCAAGAGCGCGCTTGCGGCGCTTGAAGACGGCAATATACAGGTTGTATTTACCGATATAAGAATGCCTGAGATGGATGGGCTCGAGCTTGCCCGGGAGATACACGAAAGATATCCCGATATCCTTACGGTGATACTTACCGGATACGCTGACTTCAAATATGCACAGGAGGCCATAAGGCAGGAGGTTTTTGATTATCTCTTAAAGCCCGTGTCGGAAGAGGATCTGATGACGGTGCTTGAAAAGCTGAGTCTCCGGCTTCAGCAGAAATATGAGCTTCCCGATGAAGAAGGACTGCCCGGAAACAGCGCTGAAGACATGGTACAGCAGACGGAGAGGTATATAAAAGAGCACTTCAGGGAGGATATAGATTTCGGTAATATAGCCGAGGACTTTGGGATATCGTCCGCCTATCTCAGCAAGATATTTACACGTTTTACGGGCGAATCTCCTGTCAGATATCTAACGGCCATACGTATGAAAGAAGCCAAGCAGCTGCTTGCGATGACGGATGAGCCTATCGCTAAGGTGGGAGAGCTGTCAGGTTACCCTGACCAGTTTTATTTCAGCAGGATCTTCCGTAAGGAAGTAGGAGAGAATCCTACGAAGTATCGCAAGCAGCGGCTTTCCTGAAATCAATATATGCTGTCCACGTCTACGTTCTCGGGAACGCAGGCGTCGAGTTCGGGTTTTGGTATACTGCAGAAGATGTCGGTCAGCTTAGGGTCAAGCTGGGTGCCGGCAACTTCTTTTATTATGCTTACTGCGTCCTCATATGTCTTTGCGGGCTTATAGGCTCTTCTCATGGTTATGGCGGAGTAGGTGTCTGCTATCGCTATGACGCGGGCAGCAAAAGGAATCTTATCTCCCGGGATTCTGTAGTAGCCCTTGCCGTCTATTCTTTCATGATGGTATTCGATCCATGGCAGAACGTCTTCAAAGGATTTCAGCTTCTTTAATATCCTTACACCCTTTTTAGGATGCTGCTTCATCACTTCCCATTCAGCGGCATCAAGCTTTCCGGGTTTATTAAGGATGCTTTCGGGAATGCCGAGCTTTCCGACATCATGCAGCAGGGCAGCGTATTCGATACTTACGGGAGTAATGCCTTCTTTCATTTCCGTGGGAATATACTTCCAAAGGCACATTGTTACATTCTGCACATAGCGGCTGTGTCCGTTAAGGTTAGGATCCCTTGCCTCGATGACTTCTATCAGAGTTTCAACGATATCAATACTTCTTTCTTTGACGGTATCAGTCAGATGCACGATAAATGAAATGATTATTGCGACAAATATGCTTCCTCCGAAAAGGATGCTCCCGACTAAAAAATCAGGATGACTGAATACGGCTATGCCTATATATCCAATAAGGAAAAAGATCAGAAGAATGAACGCCAGATTTGTCCAAAAGACATCCTGGGACTTGCCCGAGGACAGGACATCCTTTGATCGTCTTACGAATCTGTCAAACCTCAGTATATTAGTCACCATGAGTATGGAGCCTAAGATTATCATTATATAGACTAAAAGCATTGATCTCCTCGACGCATTATTTCAAATATCCCTAATTATAAAATGAAGAAGGCGATTGGTCAAAACATATTATGCCAAATGCATGGCTTATTTTAGCTTTGGATCCTTGGTTGCGTCATTACCAGAATTCCTCTGGATCTCTTTATATATCTGTACAATATCCTTTTCTGTTGCTTCGCGGATCTCCGGACAGTATTCCTTGATGTATTTATCAACTAACGATCGTTCTTTCTTGTGTAGTCCGGTATAAATCTTCTCAAAATAGCTTTTGTTAAGATATGGAAGCAGCCTTTCTATCTTCATCCTGTCACCGACGGCCTTGACTCCCCTGCGGTCATTTATTATCATCTTTTGCAGGACATATGCCTCCGGCGCGGGAATATTTATATCAAGCCCGTTATGTCTTGCTGTTATGTAGTTATCGCGGATGAAACCAATGTGCGTAAGCGGCTGGGCGTTTATTCCAAACGAGCTCCTCTGAACGGGCTTGGTGCCGTCTCCATTCTGACTTGTCAGGAATTCGATTTCAAACTCTTTCTTCCAGAATTTGGAGGTTCCTGACATATAATCCTCTTTATACTCAAAATCTTTCTGCTGAGCTGGCTTAATGATATTTTCAGGTTTTATGTTTTTATCCTCATTTAATAAGAAATCCACGTCTGTAGTCTTTGCGAGGGAAACGAATCCTGACAGGATGTTCTCCTTTTCATAAAGATACTCTGCCCATGAACCGACTAAGATCACGCTGCTCAGCGCATTCGCCCTATTCAAAATCTCAATGAATTCGTAAAAATACCTTTCCTGTTCCTCAGTGAATCCCATCAGCTGATAACCTCTTCTGACAAGTATTTATTGATTTCCCTTTTCCCAAGAAAACTCTCTATTTCCTTGATGGAACCCCTCATTTCCTTGACTATCCGTTCAAGCCGTTTACGTTCGTTAATGTTGTTTTTTACTGTAGTCACATGCTCAGGCTTTATATATTTGGAGACAAGCTTGCCATTCTCCCTCCACTGGAGATAGTGGTAATCTCTATTTCTTATCACCTTTTTTGATACATAGCCCTTAAGATATTCGTTCTGAATCTTATCGTTGTAAACGTCTATGCTGTGCCGGAACCTCACATACTGATCCAATAACTCCGCTTTTATCATTGATAACTGTTGCATAACGCCCCTCCTTTATTTAAGGATATATTATTAACCTCAATGCGTCAATATGAGAACAAATATAGGTTATCTATTTTTCACAGTCGAGCCTATATACTATGAAAGAGCTTAACTTTTTCATTATGAGAAAGGATGAGATCATCACTCCTGCGGTCTTAGATATGGTCAGTAAACTTCAGTCCTGGTAAATTCCGATAACGAAGTCCTTAAACGAGTGTGCTTTCCGTCCTTGTTGCTGCCGGACAAATATTGGTCCAGGGATTTTGTTTTTTCAAGTATTTCGTTTAAATGAGTGTAGCAGAACTCTTTCGTCAGTCCAGCTTCTGTGCCTACTTTAACAAGATCGTCCCTGGTAATATCTCTTCCTTTGCCGTTGACCGATGTCGTGTGTTCACCCCAGTATGTTTCGCTATATGTAAGGTCATATGCCGGAGCAAGTCTCCATCCAGCATTTTCGCTATAGGTGAATGAGAAGTTCTTTGTATGGTCGTCAAGGTTATGGGTGGCAACATTGAAGCACATGACCATATACATCTGCTCCTTATCGGAAATGTTATCTTTCGTCAGAACCCTGACCAGTTTCATGAATGTTCCATAGTCACAAGATGGGGCTCTGAAATCTGCTTCGAGCAGTCCTGTAAAAGTAACGCTGAAGATTTTATCGCCATTATTCCTGTCAAACCTTTCGGTTTTAAAATAACCTTCGCAGATATTCGATGGTATGATACCGGTTTCAGTCATCTTTATCCCGCAATCCTTTGCGCAGATAGAATAATCATATTCTCTTCTGCCACTTATAGACGGGTCTTTCCTTGCTGGGAATTTTACTATCCAGTCCCTCCCGTCTTCCGAGAGGAGTATCTTCGGACGTGTTCCGCCGCTTGATCCCGCAAGCTTATAAATCAAGTCTAACTGATCTGAAGGTCTGGAATCCAAAAGCTGCGAGCATTCCCTGGCTATGGTATCATAATCGATTCCGGCAAGGTTCATATTATAATCAGCTTCATTTGACGGATAATATTCAAGTGCTCCCATACCCGACTTACCTATATATGATAGTTTATCCAGCATCCCGATATCTTCTTCCTTTATACCATGGGAAGCCAGGTATCTGTCTAAAAGAAGTTCTCCCCAGCTATCAGGAAGACTGTCGGCAAAAACACCGAATAGGCCGCCAAATCTCTCTCTTGAGCGTTCGTCCGGCACAAATACATCAGGCCGCAACGGTAAGGAAAAGGGGCTTATTGAAAAGCCTGACCTAAGCCATCCCGCGTCGTATTGAAAGGCGATGAGCCTGTCCGGTGTTTCGGCAAGGCGGCATACCATAGTTCCTTTGTAATACACATCAAGGCTCTTATTTGGCATTTATTACCTCTTCGATATCCGAATATACAGGCTTGGTAAAAAGTCCGTTGAGCTCGTTTATGACCCCCAGCTCCATTGAAATCTTGATAAAGGACTCAAGGGAAATCTTACCTGTTTTTTCAAATTTTCTTAATGTCGCGTAGCTTACGTTGCTGCGTCCAGCAAGCTGCTGCTGGGTGATCTTTTTCCTTTTTCTTATGCTTTTTAACCGTTCTGCCAACCTTATACTCACGTCAGACGGCGTATCCCACATGTAATCCATCAATACTTAGCTCCTTAATTGCTATTATTATAGCAAATTTAAGCTATTGTGTCCAATAATTGATATTATAGTAGCACAATTTGCGGACATATGGTTTTTCGTATGAAAAAAGTTGATATTTCAGTATTGACGCTGTATCTTAAAGATGTTTGTATGGAACTGAAGAAGAATAGATTTTCGGATCACATAATGATAGAGATGAAAAAGCATTTGATCATAATAATAAATACTGTCATGATCTCCTTGCTTCTGCTTGGAGTGAGAGTTTATGCCGGATCTGCTGCAGCGGGTAACAAGCAAACGGACAATAAAGACACTAAAGTAACCATCGTGATGGTTGGAGATGTCCTGATGCATGATAGGGTGATAAATTCCGGTCTGCAGCGGGATGGATCTTATGATTACAGCGGCCTTTTTGAGCATGTAAAGGGTGAAATAGAAGCGGCTGATATTGCCATAGTCAATCAGGAAACCATACTCGGAGGGGAAAAGCTCAGATATACAGGCTATCCCTCATTTAATTCTCCTCAGGAAGTGGGGGATGCGGAGGTTAATGCGGGATTTGACGTGATACTTCATGGAACAAATCATGCGCTGGACCGGAGCGCCAAAGGTATAGAAAACTGTCTTGATTTCTGGGATACGGCTTATCCCGATATCTATGTGCTGGGCATTCATGACAGCAGCAAGGATCAGCAGGAGCTCTGTGTTTTTAAGTGCAAAGGGATTAAGATAGCTATACTTAATTACACGTACGGGACTTATGGTATACAGATGCCAAAGGGTAAAGGATATCTTGTGGACTATCTCAGTGAAAAAAAGGTTCGTGAGGACATAGCCCGGGCAGAAAGAGAGGCGGATATTACGATAGTCTGTCCCCACTGGGGAACTGAGTACAGTCTTTCAGTATCGTCGGAGCAAAGAAAA
>JAFUWM010000044.1 GCA_017483425.1 Lachnospiraceae bacterium
ATGTCAAAGTCTGATACGATCGGTATCTTCGGATCAAACCAGACAGCAGCAGAGGGTGTTCTTGCAGCAGATGCAAACCTTTCACTCCTCGGCACAGATGCAGCAGGCGGCGATGTTATCGGTATAGGATTTGATGCTGGTTCTATCATCAAGGGCGCTATCGAAGACGGCACAATGTATGGTGCAGTTACACAGTCTCCTCTTATGATGGGATACTATGCAATCTATGCGCTTACAATGGCAGCTAACGGTGACAAGGTTGAGGACTTCCCTACAGCTGGTTACTGGTATGATGCATCAAACATGAACGATGCAACAATAGCTCCGAACCTTTACGACTAATACATATTTATAGGTTGTAAATCTAATGGCTCTCTCTTCGGAGAGAGCCATTTTTTGAAAAGGAGAAGGAAACAATGCTTAAAGGAATACCTAAAATCTTACCGCCGGAACTGCTCAAGATCCTGTGTGAAATGGGTCACACGGATGAGCTTACTATCGGGGACGGAAACTTCCCCGGAACCACCTATGGGAAAAAAGTGATCCGCATGGACGGACATGGGGTGCCGGAGATACTTGACGCCATACTTCAGGTCTTTCCGCTTGATACCTATGTAGAGCATCCGGTGACACTCATGGCGGTAGTGAAAGGCGATACGGTAGAGACCCCTATATGGGATACCTACAAAGAGATCGTAAGGAAATATGATGACAGGGGCGATGCCTGCTTTGAGGAGATCGATAAATGGGAGTTCTATGACAAAACAAAAGAGCACTCATCCGTCGTGATTCAGACAGGCGAGTCAGCGCTTTACGCAAATATAATCCTTAAAAAAGGTGTAGTTGTAGACTGAACAAAGATAAAGGCTGCCGCATGATTCATCATTGCGGCAGCCTTTCCGGTTACTTGGTTCCGAAGATCCGGTCACCCGCGTCTCCAAGACCGGGACATATATAGGCGTCCTTATTCAACTCACGGTCGAGGTGTCCCACGTATATCTGTACATCAGGATGGGCTTCGCTCAAGGCCTTTAATCCCTCCGGAGCAGCTATGATGCACATGAATTTGATCTTTTTGCCGCCGCGCTCTTTGATAAAGTTAATTGCATCTATCGCAGAGCCGCCTGTCGCAAGCATGGGATCGGTCACGATGATGATACGCTTGTCCAGATGATCGGGAAGCTTGCAGTAGTATGAATGCGGCTTGTGGGTCTCTTCATCACGATATAGCCCGATATGGCCGACCTTGGCGGTTGGAAGGAGGTTCAGCAGACCGTCGGTAAGTCCGAGTCCGGCTCGGAGTATTGGCACTATTGCCTGCTTTTTACCCTTTATCGTGGGAGATTTGCACTTTTCTATCGGTGTGCTTACCTCCACATCCTCAAGCTCCAGATCCCTCAGGGCTTCATATCCCATGAGCATGGCGATCTCATTAATAAGCTTCCTGAACTCCGCCGTACCCGTAGACTTATCCCTGAGCCTTGTGATCTTATGCTGTATAAGTGGATGCTCGAATATCTCTATGTTTTTATTCTTTGAAAAATCTGTCATGACAGCCCCCTTTATGATCGCAGCACCGACAATACCGGTTTACGAAATAATTATTTCAGACGTAATAGCGACCGCTCTGTCTGAACGTATTTATTGTACCAAAAAAAAGGGGATTATGGTATTATTTATTATATGGCAAAACAGACTATAGTATCAGGCGATATACTTCATGCCTCAAATGAGAGGGTAAAGGAGCTCGAGATAGTTATTAAGGGCTCTTTTATTGCCACGTCAGGAAGTGTGGTCATAGAGCTGCCCTACGGGTCTATCATAGGATTGTTTGAGACTCCGGGGGAGAAGTACAGGTTTGACTACGAGGCAAAAGAAGATGCTATGGTCGTCTCTTATTCATATCACAGCGAGGACAATGTGCGTGCGCTGATAAGGTCAAATCCACAGATAACGCCTCTCATAACCAATGCAGTCATTTCCTCGGTTCAGAGCCTGTTTGAAAAGACGGCGCAGCATATAGAAGCCTGCAGAGAAATGGCGGATATGCTCGGTACGGGAGACAAGCTGAAATATGATCTGCATGCGTGGCGCAATGATTATTTCAGATCCATCACCAGGCTTCTCCCGTCAAAGGATATAGGCTTCTGCACCGGCACCGTTCTTTACGCATATGAATATATGCAGGATATGGCTCCGATACTCGCCGCGCTGATAGAGAAAAAGAGCGAATATGACCTGCAGCTTATGTCTCGGGGAGATGATGAAGCCGGTAATGAGGACATGGGTGCGGATGAAGCATACACAGGCGACGAGGACAGCGGGGTAGCGGATGATGATATAGAAAACCTCGTGGGAGCGGAAAGCGGCGGTAAGGGCAGCAGCAGCGCGTCCAAGAGGGTCGTTGATGAAGATATGACCGGCGCCATGCAAAAGATACTCGAGTACTCGGAGATCGGTGAGGAGAAGGCCGAGACATTTAAGCAGCTCATAGCGGATTATAAGGCATTAAAGGACAGAACCTCAACGGATGACGGCGTAAGGCGCATGAGACGGCAGATCGCAGATATCTTTGTTGATATATACGAAGGTGCATTTTTCAGGAGTATAGTAGACAGAGACATACCGCTGGTTCTAAAGATGTTCTTTTATTTCGGATTCGTGGATGAGGAGCTTGCCGGCGGGGAGAATACAAAGGCTCTCGAGAGTCTTGCTTCGTCATACGAGCCTGATCCTGAGGGGAACGTGCTCACGGTTTATGAATGGCTTAAACTCATATTTGACGGGAAGGTGGAACCCTCCAAGAATGAATTTGACATGGAGTATCCCAAGTACCTGAAACAAAGGTATGATGACGGAGAGATAAAGCAGGATGAGATGAGGCGTCTTGCTAATGACAGAAAAGCAAAGACCTCGTTTGAAATCCATAATTTCATGAAGCTAGGTTCAAAGATCACATACGGCAGGGTGACTACTTATGTTCCGGTATTCACCGAGGACAGTACAGTAAGACCGCCTGAAGCCTGTATCACGACTTATAAAGCCGTGCATGATACGATGAATATGGTAAGGGGGATTGATTTCAGCTGCTTTACCAGACAGATCGTTTTTTCAAATACGGATATAGGGGTTACGAGGGAGTTCATAGATACGGAGATAATCCCCTATGTGATCCTCATGCCAAACGGGGGTACGAGATCAGCGCTCTGGCAGGAGATATCGGGCGCACACCGCAATACTCCGGGACGTATGATGATGCCTATATTCCTTGATAAAGAAGTAAGCTCTCATGTGCTCCGGCTTATAGCCGAGTTCCGCTGGGAGATGTGCAGGAGGGAGCAGGGTGTACACTGGAATGATGTGACGACACCGTCACTGACCTCCCTTTTCTGTGATTATCTGCAGTTCTACAGGAAAAACCATGAGATATCTCCCGATCTCAGGGAGAAGATAAAGGCACAGCTCCAGTCCGCGAGAAACTCGTCCAAGGCTGTGTTTGTGGCAGATTACATGAACTACGTGGTTTATGAGAGCGCCGGGTCACTGAGACTTAATAAGGTTTCGAGGGATATCATATTCCGGTTCTGTCCTTTCACGAAAGATATCAGGAATAAACTCTCAGTCTCAAGCCCTGCTTATCAGAAGCTCATAGAAAGATACGATATAAAGCTTGCCCAGAAGCTCCGCCTCATGGAGATCGTCTATACAAAGATAGAAAAAGCGGGCGCGGCTGTACCCAAAGAGATTTCCGGCCAGCGGGAATTCCTTGATAAATGAAAATGGGAGGTTTTTTATGATAGATCAAACATACGAAGGCGAAAACTATGCCGAGCTTCTGACCGTGAAGTATGCGGCGGACATACAGAAATTATCCAGGTACATCTCATATTTTGAAAACAAAAAAGGAAGCGATGTGGCAAGCGACTACAGCGGGGAGCAGGGCGAGAGCCAGCTTAAGTTCCCGGTGTTTGATTCGACCCTGCTCGCGTTTACAAAGGAGGCGGCGGATACAGCGCTGATGGATCCTAATTATATGTATAAATACAGACAGTATCATATATCCACCGAGCCAGCCGAGAAAGCGGCGATAAAGGACGCGAAACTCAGGGATATAGACCTTCTGAGGGCAATTCTCTCCAGATATGTACTGGAAGGAAGATACAAATCCAGACGATGGATCGAGGGAGCCGAGAGGGGCGTGTATTATGATGTGCTCGTTAAATTTGTGGAACTGTATGAATTTGTGAAGACAGATCACCAGCTTAATCAGTAATAATTACATAATTCATAGAAGGGATTGGGTCAATGGTAAGACGGATATATGTGGAAAAAAAGCCCGAATTTGCGGTAAAGGCAAGGGAGCTTCATGACGAGATAGTAAATTTCGTCGGCATAAAAGGCATGGAAAAGCTCAGATATCTCATCAGGTATGATATCGAGGATATAAAGGAAGAGATATATAAAAAGGCGTGCACCTCGGTCTTTTCGGAGCCGCCGGTAGATTTTTTATATGAAGAGGACTTCCCGAGGGAGAAGAGCGATCTTGTGCTTGCGGTCCAGGCTCTTCCGGGGCAGTTTGACCAGAGGGCGGATTCTGCGGAGCAATGTATAAGGTTCTTAAACGATGAGTCAAAATGCGTGATAAGGACCGCAGAGGTTTATTGCATCAGCGGCAGCATAAGCAAGGCTGATGCGGATAAGATACGGTCTTATGTGATAAATCCCGTGGATTCCAAGGCGACAGATCTTGATAAACCAAAGACCCTTATAGAGAAATATGACGAGCCGGATGATGTGAGCATTTTTACAGGCTTCACAAAGATGAAGGGTAAAGAGCTTCAGGAACTCTATGATTCACTGGGACTGGCCATGACTTTTAAGGATTTCCTGCATATCCGGAATTATTTCAAAAAGGATGAGAAAAGGGATCCGTCGGTCACAGAGATAAGGGTTCTCGATACTTACTGGTCGGATCACTGCAGACATACCACCTTTTCTACGGAACTTAAGAATATTTCGTTTGACAAGGGCTACTACAGGAAACCCATAGAGGATGCCTTTAAGGAGTACCTGAAGGTGAGGAATGAATACTATGGAAAGCGTCAGGCGGAAAAGGGCGGAGACAAATATATAGACCTTATGGATCTGGGAACACTGGCTGCCAAAGAGTTAAAAAAACAGGGCAAGCTAAAGGATCAGGAGGAGAGCCATGAGATAAATGCCTGCTCCATAGTTGTACCGGTGAAGCTAAAGGATGCTAAGGGAAAAGCAAGGACGGAGGAATGGCTTGTGATGTTTAAGAATGAAACACACAACCATCCTACGGAAATTGAGCCTTTCGGCGGAGCGGCAACCTGTCTCGGCGGAGCCATAAGAGATCCGCTGTCCGGCAGGTCATATGTATATCAGGCGATGCGCATCACGGGAGCGGCGGATCCTACAGTGCCTGTGAATAAGACCCTGAAAGGGAAGCTCCCCCAGAAAAAGCTTGTGCGGGGCGCGGCAAAGGGATACTCATCATATGGCAATCAGATAGGACTTGCCACGGGATATGTGCATGAGATATATCATCCCGACTATGTGGCGAAGCGTATGGAGATAGGCGCGGTCGTGGCGGCTGTTCCCAAAAAGAATGTAATAAGAGAGGACGCGGCGCCGGGCGATGTGGTAATTCTTCTCGGCGGGCGTACAGGACGCGACGGCATAGGAGGAGCCACGGGCTCATCAAAGGTACATACGGAGCAATCTACGACTACATGCGGCGCAGAAGTACAAAAAGGAAATGCGCCGACAGAGAGAAAGCTTCAGAGGCTTTTCAGAAGATCTGAGGTTTCGAAGCTAATAAAGGTCTGCAATGATTTCGGTGCGGGCGGAGTATCGGTAGCTATAGGAGAGCTTGCTCCGGGGCTTGATATAGACCTTGACAAGGTTCCGAAAAAATACGCGGGACTGGACGGCACTGAGCTTGCCATTTCAGAGTCGCAGGAGAGAATGGCGGTCGTAGTGGCGGCTAAGGATGTGGCGGAGTTCATGAAATATGCCGCGGAGGAGAATCTTGAGGCTACAGAGGTTGCGAGCGTTACAAAGGAGCCGAGACTTCATATGACATGGAGGGGCAGGACGATAGTTGATCTTGCGAGAAGCTTCCTGGATACAAACGGAGCCCACCAGGAAACGGATGTAAAGGTTGTCATGCCTGATGAGAAGAAGCCTTATTTCCGCGAGATGATATCGGTTAAGGATGTCAAAAAGACTTGGCTTGAGACTATGTCTGACCTGAATGAGTGCTCGCAAAAGGGTCTGGTGGAAATGTTTGATTCCTCTATAGGCGCGGGTACAGTTCTCATGCCTTACGGAGGAAAATACCAGACAACCCCGATACAGACAATGGCCGCGAAGCTTCCGACGGAGGAAGATACTACCGATGCCGTTACCATAATGAGCTACGGATTTGATCCTTTTATATCGAGCTGGAGTCCTTATCATGGCGCTGTATATGCGGTGACGGATTCGATCGCAAAGATAGTTGCTTCGGGCGGTGATATGAAAAAGATCCGCTTTACTTTCCAGGAATATTTCAAGCGAATGACCGATGATCCCGAAAGATGGAGCGCGCCTTTTACTGCTCTGCTTGGCGCTTTTGATGCCCAGATGCAATACGGGCTTCCGTCCATTGGCGGAAAGGATTCCATGTCCGGAACATTTGAAAAAACAGATGTTCCGCCCACATTGGTTTCTTTCGCGCTGGATACGGCATTATCAAAGGATATCATATCCTCCGAGCTAAAAGGAGCAGGCAATACGATCGTTAAGTTCACACTGCCGATAGATGAGTTTGATCTGCCTGTATATAAGGAAGCTTCCACGCTTTATGCGGGAATTACAAAGGCAATAGCGAAGAAGGCAATTATATCAGCGTATGCGCTCGATGAAAAAGGCATCGCTCCCGCCATATCCAAGATGGCGTTTGGAAATATGATCGGAGTGACGCTTGAAAGATCGCTCATACCGGAGGAGCTTTTCCTGTCTGAAACCGGAAATATCATAGCGGAGGCCGACAGCTCCAGACTCTCTGAGATCAAGGTGCCCTACCGTGTGATAGGCCATACGGTCAAAACTCCCGTGATCACATACAAGGATACAAAGCTTAAACTTACCGATATTCTGGACAGTTATAACGGAACGCTTGAGAAGGTCTTCCCGACAAGAAGTTCAGAGGATAAGGAGAAGCTTCCTGACATACTTGCGGATTCTCCGTCTGTGCATATATGCAGACACAAGGTAGCGAGACCCAAAGTGTTTATTCCCGTGATGCCGGGAACAAACTGTGAATATGATACGACTAAGGCTTTCGAGAACGCGGGGGCAGATGTGGAGGTCGGAGTATTCGGAAACCTGACATCCGGAATGATAAGGGATTCCGTTGAGTCATATGTTAAAAAGATAAAGGATTCCCAGATCGTCATGTTCCCCGGAGGATTCTCGGCGGGAGACGAGCCGGACGGATCGGCAAAGTTTTTCGCGACGGCTTTCAGAAATAAAAAGATACGTGAGGCCCTTCAGGAACTCTTAGATAAAAGGGATGGTCTCATCCTTGGGATATGCAACGGTTTTCAGGCAATCATAAAGCTCGGACTCGTACCGTACGGGGAGATAACCGATGCCCAGAAGGAGGATTCGCCGACGCTTACATTCAACACGATAAACCGGCATATATCAAAGATGGTATATACCAAGGTGGTGAGCAATAAATCTCCCTGGCTTACAGAGGCAGAACTCGGAGGTGTATATGTAAATCCGGCCTCTCATGGGGAGGGCAGGTTTGTAGCTCCGGGAGAATGGATCGACAGACTATCGCTTAACGGGCAGATAGCGACCCGTTATTGCGATCCGGAGGGCAATATATCCATGGATGAAAACTGGAATGTGAACGGCTCATATGAGGCGATAGAAGGCATTCTGTCCCCGGACGGCAGGGTTTTCGGAAAGATGTGTCATATCGAGCGAAAGGGCGACCATGTAGCGGTTAATATAACCGGTGAACAGGATATGAAGGTGTTTGAATCAGGTGTTTCCTATTTCAGATAAATACGAAGTCTTGGGGAGATAAGTTTATTATGGCTAATAAGAAAATAAGCGTCATTATTCCGTGCTATAACGTGTCCATGTTTGTGGACAGATGTATGGAGTCGCTTGAGAAGCAGACCATAGGGATAGATAATCTTGAGATTATACTTATAAACGACGCGTCAAAGGATGCGACGCTCGGAAAGCTGCTTCTCTGGGAAATGAAATACCCCGAGAATATAACCGTCATTCCCCTGGAAGAGAACATCATGCAGGGTGCAGCGAGAAATATAGCCCGGCAATACTGTACAGCTGAATACATTGCCTATCTTGATGCTGATGACTGGATCCTGCCGAATGCGTTTGAAAAGATATACAGGGTTGCAAGACAGAATAACGCGGATATCGTTAATTACCTTTCTAAGAAGACCTATGTCGGACCGGATGAGGATGATCCGACTACTAAAAGCGGAAAACCGGACAGGTTTGTTGAGGTCAGGACTCCGCAGGAAAGATTGGATTTTTTCATGGGAGACTGTCCTTTGCTGAGAGGCTGCTGGGACAAGCTGTTCAGAAGAGATTTTGTTGAAGAGCATAATCTGTTATTTGCAGAGGGAGTTTTTGACGAGGAAAGCCTGTTTACAACGCCCGCGTATTTACACTTCAAGCGGATATATCTTCTTAATGAATATCTGCACAGGTACTACCAGAACCCTATAAGTTCAACATACAATCTTATGAGGGATATGAAGAGACGTGATGACAACGCAAGAACTTGGGAAGCCACATACCAGGTGATGAAAGAGGATGGCTCTTTGGATGAAAACTATGAACTTGCCGAATGGTTTTTTATTATCAATTATTTTATAAGATCGCTTGTTTTTGCTACCGGGCGAGGGATACCATATGACCTTAAGGCGGTTCAGGAGATGCAGGACACAGTTCACAGATATTTCCCGAATTATATGCAGAACAAGAGCCTGCAGAAAAGGGAACTGTACAGGGAACCGATGAAACTAATAGACGTTCCTCTTGATGAATCCAACTTTGCTGAGTATAACGCGGCATGGGAAGAGATAGTTAAGACATACCCTGATGGTCTGTGATTGATGAAAAAGATAAGCATTCTTATTCCGGTATATAATACGGAAAGGTTTATAAACCGTTGCGTTTTGTCGCTAGTGAGGCAGAGCATAGGGGTAGATGCACTTGAAATAGTACTTATAAATGATGCTTCGACAGATAACTCGCTGGACTATCTCTATGCATGGGAGAAAGAGTTTCCCGACAGTGTCTGCGTGATAAATCTCGAAGAAAACGTTAAGCAGGGAGCGGCGAGAAATCTGGCGCTTCAGTATACGGCAGGAGAATATATAGCCTATCTGGATTCCGATGACTGGTTGGTGCCGCAGGCTCTGGAGCTGCTCTATGATAAGGCAAAGGAGACTGATGCCGAGATCGTGGCGTATCTCTCCAGGGATGTTTCGGTAGAAGAACAGGAGCAGAAAGGTGATGCAATAATCCTTGATTCGGATACCGACAGCGGTCTGGAAGATGTATTTCTTGTGATAAATGATATAACCGACAGGATCGTGCTTTTTTTCAGCGGCATATCACAGAGAGGCTGTTGGGACAAGCTATATAAGAGAGATTTTGTCATAGCCCATGACCTGAAATATACAGAGGGGATCTTTGATGAGGAGAGTCTTTTTACAATACCCGCTCTCATGCATGTAAAGAAGTATTATCTTATGAGTAAGTACCTGCACAGGTATTCGGACAATCCCATGGGAACCTGCAGCAGCCTCTCGCAGAAGATGGAGCATATACATGATAATGAAATAACATGGATGCAGGTGTATGATATATTCAGAAGGGAGAAGCTGCTTAAAAAGGAGCCGGAGCTTACGGAAGCGCTTTTTGTCCATAACTACTTTAACCGTTCTCTTATGAATAACCACGCCTGCGGTCTGATCTATGACGCAGACGGTATACGGCATCTGCAAAAGACGGTGAAAAGGCTTTTCCCGCATTACAGGGAGAATCCGATACTTACAAATATGAGAAGCTACCCATACATGGAAAAGCTGCTTAATATGAATGTCGGAGCGGATGATGTGGAGAAGTTTTACAAAGAACTCACAGAGTGGGAAAAAATAGTGGGAAATGAAGTTTAGAGTTTTGAGGGGCACACATGGATAATATTGATAACTACGAGGATGTTGATTCCTGGAATACCATAATTTTGCTTTATAATTCCGCATTGAAGGAGATTGGGACAAAGCTTGAGATCCTTAATGATGAATTTCAGCATGTACATCAGTACAATCCGATTGAACATATCAAATCGAGGATCAAGACTCCCGAGAGCATAGTTAAAAAGCTGAAGCGCAGGGGCTATGAGGTTTCCGTGAGCAACATGGTTAAATACGTCAATGATATAGCTGGCGTGCGTATCATCTGCTCATTTACGTCTGATATATACAGGATCGCTGATATGCTCGCGAGACAGAATGATATCAGGGTAGTATCTATCAAGGATTATATAAAGAACCCGAAGGATTCCGGTTACAAGAGTTTTCATATGATAGTTACCGTGCCTATATTTCTGTCGTCTGAGACTATGGAGACAAAGGTCGAGATACAGATAAGGACTGTAGCCATGGATTTCTGGGCATCACTTGAGCACAAGATCAACTATAAATATGACGGCACGGTACCGGAGCATATTAAGCGGGAGCTTGGGGAATGCGCGGAGATGGTATCTGATCTTGATGCCAAAATGATGAGTCTGAATGAGGAGATCAAGGAGAGCGGACAGGAAAGTGAGGATCTGGTTCAGGCAGTTTAAGGAAAATCATATGCTTAAGGATATCACTGTTGATGATTATGACAGTGATACAAGGACACATAAGGTAATAAAGGCTCTGGAAAGCGCGTGCAAAGAAATGGATCTGTCTGTACCGATATGGCTTGAGGTCAATATCAGTGATTTTAAGAGAAATGCCAAGTGCCGCTTTTACCAGGACAGCTTTATAGATCCTGTGGATTTTGATTATCTTGAAATGCAGATAATTGAGGAAGATCATTAAAAGAGGCTGTTAAATGAGGAGTGCCCCGCATCTGTTTCCAGAATGCGGGGCTATTATGAAAAAATCTGTCCAACTCTCTTTCAAGTAAATACATTTTATATCTCATATATGAACAAATAATGAACTTAAGATTAACATTTGGTTAAAGTGCATAAAAAAGTTGATAACAATGGCAAAAATTAGTGCAAATTGCACAATGAGATATAAAAGTTGTGTATACATTAACTATTTATCTGACATTTGGTATAAAATTGCGGAAGAAAAGGAGCCTTGTATGAAATTATGAAAAAATTATATCGTTTCG